>NZ_NMPP01000030.1:0-180262 GCF_009192885.1 Xanthomonas sp. LMG 12462
GCCCGTGACCACTTCCCAGCCCCCCGCCGCCGCCCCGTTGACCTACCGCGACGCCGGCGTCGACATCGATGCCGGCAACGCCGTCGTCGAACGCATCAAGCCCCTGGTCAAGCGCAGTTTCCGCCCCGAGGTGATGGGCGGGCTGGGCGGCTTCGGCGCACTGTTCGACCTGTCCGGCAAGTACCGCGAGCCGGTGCTGGTGTCCGGCACCGACGGCGTCGGCACCAAGCTGAAGCTGGCGCAGCAGCTCGGCCGCCACGACACCATCGGCATCGACCTGGTGGGCATGTGCGTCAACGACGTGCTGGTGCAGGGCGCCGAGCCGCTGTTCTTCCTGGACTACTTCGCCACCGGCAAGCTCGACGTGGAGACCACCGTGGCGGTGGTCGGCGGCATCGCCCGCGGCTGCGAACTTGCCGGCTGCGCGCTGATCGGCGGCGAGACCGCAGAAATGCCCGACATGTACCCGCCGGGCGAGTACGACCTGGCCGGCTTCACCGTCGGCGCGGTGGAGAAGTCGCAGCTGCTCGACGGCGCCCGCGTGCGCCAGGGCGACGTGCTGATCGGCATCGCCTCCTCCGGCCCGCATTCCAACGGCTACTCGCTGATCCGCCGCATCTATGACCGCGCCGGGCGCCCGGCCGACCTGCAGGTCGGCGGCGTGGCCCTGACCGACGCGCTGATGGCGCCGACCGCGCTGTACGTCAAGCCGATCCTGTCGCTGCTGCGCGAACAGGGCGAAGCCATCCATGCCATGGCGCACATCACCGGCGGCGGCCTGACCGAGAACATCATCCGCGTCATCCCGGACGGCCTGGGCCTGGACATCCGCGCCAGTGCCTGGACCCTGCCGCCGGTGTTCGAGTGGCTGCAGCGCGAAGGCGCGGTGGCCGACAGCGAGATGTGGCGCACCTTCAACTGCGGCATCGGCTTCGTGCTGGTCGCCGCGCCGGAGCAGGTGGCCGCGCTGGAGCGCAGCCTGGACACCCTGGGCCTGGCGCACTGGCAGATCGGCGCGGTGGTGGCCGCCGCGGACGCCGGCGAACGCGTGCACATCGGCTGAGTCGCATGGCGGCGGCCAACCGCGCCTGGCTGACGCTGGCGCTGGCGGTGTTCGCCGCCAGTTGGCTGCGGCCGCTGTGGCCGGCGGAACAGGCCATGCACAGCTCCCTGGCAGTGCTGGGCCTGGTCTGGCTGGTCTGGCACGACCGGCGATGGCCGCTGCGCACCGGCCACTTCGCGGCTATCTGCCTCTTCATCAGCGTGCACAACGTCGCCGCGCACTGGCTGTATTCCAATGTGCCCTACGATCAATGGCTGCGCGCGCTGACCGGTGGCTGGTCGCCGAGTGCGGCGTTCGGCTGGCAGCGCAATCACACCGACCGGCTGATCCACCTGCTGTTCGGGGCGTGCTTCGCGCCGGCATTGCGCGATCACGCGCGCCAGCGCTGGCCGGCGCTGTCGGCGCGGCAGGCCTTCGTTTTGGCGACGATGGCGATCATGTGCGTCAGCCTGGTCTACGAATGGCTGGAATGGCTGATCGCGCTGCTGCTGTCGCCGGAGCAGGCCGAGTCCTACAACGGCCAGCAGGGCGATCCCTGGGATGCGCACATGGACATGCTGCTGGCCACGCTGGGCTGCGCCAGCGCCTGGCCGTGGCGGCGCACCCCGCGCCCGCTTCCCTCCACCCCGCGCTGAGACCGACGATGTCGCTGCCACCGCCTCTTCCCGCCCCCGGCGGCCATGTCGCCGACGTGGTGCGTGCCACCTCCGACCTGAACACCCTGGCGACGCTGTATGCCGTCATGGCGGGGCTGCAGGTCGTCGTGGTGCTACTGGTGGGCGCTTTGCTGGCCTACGGCGTGCACGAGGAGGCGCAGCTCAACGCCGTCGGCCAGAGCCCGGACCAGGCGCAGAGCGGCGTCATTGCGATCGTGATGCTGTCGATCCTGCTCGGCTTCGGCCTGCTCGCGCTGCTGCTCAAGGTGCTGGTTGCGCGCGCCTTGCGCCACCGCCGCCAGTTGGGGCTGTGCTACGCCGGCGCCGTGATCACCTGCTTCGGCTTCCCGCTGGGCACTGCGCTGGGCATCGCCACCTTGCTGACGCTGCAACGCCCCGCGGTGGACGCCCTGTTCCGGAATCCTGTCCGATGACGCTTCGCCTTGCCGTGCTCGCCTCCGGGCGCGGCTCCAACCTGCAGGCCATCCTCGCCGCGATCGCCGCCGGCACCCTCGATGCCGAGGTGGTCGGCGTGTTCGGCGATCGTCCGGAGGCGCCGGCGCTGGCGATGGTGGCGCCGGACCGGCGCTGGTCGGCGCGGCCCAAGGACTTCCCCGATCGCGTCGCCTTCGAGCAGGCGCTGGGCGACGCGGTCGTCGCGGCACGGCCGGACTGGGTGGTCTGCGCCGGCTACATGCGCATTCTCGGCGCCGGCTTCGTGCAGCGCTTCGGCGGGCGCCTGCTCAACATCCACCCCTCGCTGCTGCCCAAGTACCGCGGCCTGCACACCCATGCCCAGGCCTTGGCGGCCGGCGACGCCGAACACGGCGCCAGCGTGCATTTCGTGGTGCCGGAACTGGACGCCGGCGCGGTGATCGCGCAGGTGCGGGTGCCGGTGCAGCCCGGCGACGGTCCCGACGACCTGGCGCAGCGCCTGCTGCCGCGCGAACACCGGCTGCTGTGCGCGGTGCTGCGGCTGGCCGCGGCGGGCCGCCTGGCTGAACGGGACGGCAAGGTCTGGCTGGACGGTCAGTGCCGGTTTAGTCCGCTGCGCCTAGATTGCGACGACGTGCTGCTTCCCTGAATGCGCTGCCGCACTTTCCGCGGCCCCTCCCTCCCCCTCTTCCCTCCCGCTCACGCCAGCCGATCCCATGAAGCTCGCTCCGCGTCCGTTCGCCTTCCTCGTCGCGTCCGGCCTCGGCCTGCTGGCGCCCATCGTCGCTGCGCAGGTCGCGCCGGCGCCCGCCGCGCAGCCGGCGCCGCAGACCGCCCCCGCCCCGACCACGCCCGCCACCGCTGCCCCGGCACCGGCACCGGCCGCAGCAGCGGCGCCAGCGCTGCCGGCGGAGGCCTGGACGCCGCCGCCGCTGCAGCCGTTCGTGGCCACCTACGACGCCCTGTACAAGGGCAAGCCGGCCGGCGACGCGCGCATGGACGTGGTGCATACCGGCGGCGACCAGTGGCGGGTCGACCTGGGCGTGCATGGCCGCAGCGGCTTCGCCAGCATCCTCGGCCTCAACATCGAACAGAGCACGGTGTTCACCGTGCAGGACGGCCGCTACGTCCCGCAAAGCCAGAGCACGGTCAAGAAGGCGGTGTTCTTCGGCAAGAAGGTCACCGGCGTGTACGACTGGAAACAGGGCGTGGCGCGCTGGGACGGCGACCTGAAGAAGGACCGGCAGGCGCCGATCCCGCTGCAGCCCGGCGACCAGAGCGCGCTGCTGCTCAACCTCTCGCTGATGCGCGACGCACAACCCGGCAAGACCATGACCTACCGCTTCGTCGACGTCGGCCGGGTGCGCGAACATGTCTACCGCGCCGCCGACCAGACCGAGACCGTGCAGGTCGGCGACATCAGCTACGACGCATTGCGGGTGTCGCGCACCAATGGCGGCCGCAATGAGACCATCCTGTGGATCGCCAACGGCGTGCCGGTGCCGGTGCGCATCCTGCAGCGCGAGAACGGCCAGGACGCGCTGGACCTGACGATCAAGGCGTTGCGCTGAGAAGCCGGGATTGGGGAATGGGGATTCGGGAATCGTGAAAGCGGCTTCGCCGCGGGAATTGGGAATCGGGAGTGGGGAATCGTGAAAGCGGTTTCCCGCGCTTGATCGTTCCCGTGTGTGGGCTGGGATTGGGGAATCGCAACAGCAATTCCCTGCCCGTGGTGCTTCCCATGTGGGAGGGGCTTCAGCCCCGACGCGCTGAGCCGGGATTGGGATTTGGGATTTGGGAAAGCGCGGCAGCAGTTCCCAACGCAGCGCGTGGCGTCCCATGTGGGAGGGGCTTCAGCCCCGACGCGAGTACGCGAATCGCCCTGCGGAAACCGGCGAGCGATTGCAGAAGCTCCGAACGGCGCGAGTCAACGCCCATCCATGGAACATGCAACGAGGCGACAGGTAGCGCTCTCCCTTGGTGCACAGCCTAGGCGGGCGCCGCTCAGGCAGCGCCCTGCCCCACGCCGTTACTTCTTCTCCGCCGGCGCGGCCTTGAAGGTGGTGCGGCAATCCACGCGGATCTGCGCGCCGGTGCTGCGCCAGTAGAACGTGCTGCACTCGCGCGGGCCGTTCTGGGTGCGGCTGACGCCGACCGCGTAGAACGACTGCCAGATCTCGTCGCGGGTGACCTGGCCATCGCCGTTCCAGTCCATGTCGCGCTCCTCGATGCCCTGGGTGATGGCGATGCCGGTGTACCAGGCATAGCCGACCCAGGCCAGCAGCACCACCACGATCGCCAGCAACACCTTGCGCCGGCGGCTGAAGCGGCCGCTGAGGATCATGCGACGCGCCGGATGGACGCGCCCAGCGCCCCCAGCTTCTCCTCGATGTTCTCGTACCCTCGGTCCAGGTGGTAGATGCGGTCGATGGTGGTGTCGCCGTCGGCGACCAGGCCGGCCAGGATCAGCGAGGCCGAGGCGCGCAGGTCGGTGGCCATCACCGGTGCGCCGCTGAGCCGCTCGGCGCCGCGCACGATCGCGGTATGCCCTTCGATCTGGATGTCCGCGCCCAGGCGCAGCAGTTCGTTGACGTGCATGAAACGGTTCTCGAAGATCGTTTCGTTGATCACGCCGACGCCATCGGCCACGCAGTTGAGCGCCATGAACTGCGCCTGCATGTCGGTGGGGAACGCCGGATACGGCGCGGTGGTCAGGCTGACCGCGCGCGGGCGCTTGCCGTGCATGTCCAGGCGGATCCAGTCCTCGCCGGTCTCGATGCTGGCGCCGGCCTCGGTGAGCTTGTCCAGCACCGCGTCGAGGGTGTCGGCGCGCGCGCGGCGCACGGTCACGCTGCCGCCGGTCATCGCCGCGGCGACCAGGAAGGTGCCGGTCTCGATGCGGTCCGGCAGCACCGCGTGGCGACCGCCGGACAGGCGCTCCACGCCGTGCACGACGATGCGCGAAGTGCCGGCGCCTTCGATCTTCGCGCCCAGCGCGATCAGGCAGTCGGCCAGGTCGCTGACCTCCGGTTCCATCGCCGCGTTTTCCAGCACGGTGGTGCCGTCGGCCAGGGCCGCGGCCATCAGCACGTTCTCGGTGCCGGTGACGCTGACCATGTCGAACACGTAGCGGCCGCCCTTGAGCCGGCCGTTGCTGCTGGCCTTGATGTAGCCGTTCTCGACGCTGATCTCCGCGCCCAGCGCCTGCAGGCCCTTGATGTGCTGGTCGACCGGCCGCGAGCCGATCGCGCAACCGCCCGGCAGCGACACTTCGGCCGCACCGAACTTGGCCAGCAGCGGGCCCAGCACCAGGATCGAGGCGCGCATGGTGCGCACCAGCTCGTACGGGGCGACGTGCTGGTGGACCTTGCGCGGGTCGACGGTGATCGCGCTGCCGCGCGACAGCGTGCCTTCGTCGATGGTGACTTCCGCGCCCAGCTCGCCGAGCAGCTTCACCGTGGTGATCACGTCGTGCAGCTGCGGCACGTTGGTGATCTCCACCGGCGCATCGGCCAGCAGGGTCGCGCAGAGGATCGGCAGCACGGCGTTCTTGGCGCCGGAAATATTGACTTCACCGTGCAGCGCGTTGCCGCCGGTCACTACGATTTTGGCCATGGGTCTCGTGGGGGGAATTGAAAGGGGAGAAACGGGCGCGCGGCGGCTCAGCCGGCGGCGCGCCCGGCCTGCTCGGGGGTCAGGGTGGTCAGGGCCAGCGCGTGGATCGCCCCGCCCATCAGCTCGCCCAGGGTGGCGTAGACCATGCGGTGGCGGGCCAGCGGCAGCTTGCCGGCGAAGGCGGCGCTGACCACGGTGGCCTCGAAGTGCACGCCGTCGTCGCCCTGCACCTGCACCTGCGCGTCCGGTAGGCCGGCCTCGATGAGTTTACGGATGGTTTCGGCGTCCACCGGGCTTTCCTAATAAAATGATCGGCCATTCTACCCTCCGACCGGCACCCGCATGGATGTATCGCCCCTGTCTCCCACGATGCCCGACGACGCCGGCCTGGTCGCCAGCGGCCGTCGCGTGGTCGAGATCGAGCAGGCCGCGCTGGCGGCGGTCGGCGCGCGCATCGGCGCCGAGTTCGCGGCCGCCTGCCGGCTGATCCTGGGTTCGCGCGGGCGCGTGGTCGCCACCGGCATGGGCAAGTCCGGCCATGTGGCGCGCAAGATCGCCGCCACTCTCGCCTCCACCGGCACCCCGGCGTTCTTCGTGCACCCGGGCGAGGCCGGACATGGCGACCTGGGCATGATCACCGATGCCGATGTGGTCCTGGCGCTGTCCTACTCCGGCGAGTCCGACGAGATCCTGATGCTGCTGCCGGTGCTCAAGCGCCAGGGCAACGCGGTGATCGCGATGACCGGGCGCGCGCAGTCCACGCTGGCGCGCGAGGCCGACCTGCACCTGGACGTCAGCGTGCCGGCCGAGGCCTGCCCGCTGGACCTGGCGCCGACCTCCAGCACCACCGCCTCGCTGGCGCTGGGCGATGCGCTGGCGGTGGCGCTGCTGGACGCGCGTGGCTTCACCGCCGACGACTTCGCCCGCTCGCACCCGGCCGGCAGCCTCGGTCGCCGCCTGCTGCTGCACATCACCGACGTCATGCATCGCGGCGACGAACTGCCCAAGGTCCGCGAGGACGCCAGCCTCAGCGAAGCGCTGGTGGAGATGAGCCGCAAGCGCCTGGGCATGACCGCGGTGGTGGACGCCGACGACCGCCTGCTCGGGCTGTTCACCGACGGCGACCTGCGCCGGACGCTGGACAGCGCGCTGGACGTGCGCCAGACCCGCATCGCCGAGGTGATGACCCGGCAGCCGCGCACCATCGGCGCCGACCAGCTCGCCGCCGAGGCCGCCCGGCTGATGGAGACGCACCAGATCAACGGCCTGATCGTGGTCGACGCGGCCGGCCGCGCGGTCGGCGCGCTCAACATTCACGACCTGTTGCGCGCCAGAGTGGTTTAACAGGCTGAACCCGTTCACCGCCAGTGGCGCTCCACGCCGCTGGCCCTGGCCGCTGGAAAGCCGGCCTCCCCGCCCCGATATCCCGAACATGCCCTATTCCCCGCTGGCCGACCTTCCCGCCGACCTGATCGACCGCGCCGCCCGGATCCGCCTGGCGTGCTTCGACGTGGACGGCACACTGACCGACGGCCGCCTGTACTACGACCGCGACGGCAACGAGAGCAAGGCCTTCAACGTGCTCGACGGCCAGGGCCTGGTGCAGTTGCGCCGGCACGGCATCGACGTGGCGCTGATCACCGCGCGGCCCAGCCTGGCCGCGGAGAAGCGCGGCCAGGAACTGGGCCTGCTGGTGCAGATCGGGGTCAAGGACAAGCGCGCCGGGGTGCAGGCGCTGTGCGACGAGCGCGGCATCGGCCTGGAGCAGGTCTGCTTCATGGGCGACGACCTGCCCGACCTGGCGCCGCTGCGCGTGGTCGGCCTGGCGGTGGCACCGGCCAACGCCCATCCCTGGACCGCCGAACACGTGCACTGGACCACCCGCGCCCGCGGCGGCGAAGGCGCCGCACGCGAACTGTGCGACGTGCTGCTGGCGGCGCAAGGCCACGTCCCGTCCCTGCTGCAGGAGCATGGCGCATGAACTGGCGTACCACTCTCGGCGGCCTGCTGCTGGTCGGCGCCCTGATCAGCGGCTGGTCGGCCTGGAACCAGCGCAGCAAGCCCAGCCGCAATCCGTCCGACGAAGCCAGCGTGGACTACATCGCCCGCGACTTCGAGATCGTCAGCCTGGACAAGCAGGGCAAGGAAGCGATGACCCTGCGCGCGCCGCAGATGGAACGCAGCCGCACCGACCAGACCATGTCGATCGTGACTCCGCTGTTCCTGCTGCCCGACGCCAACGGCCAGCACTGGGAAATGCGCAGCAAGACCGGCTGGGTCAGCGCCAACGGCGACGAACTGCGCCTGCGCGACGACGTCGCCGGCGACAGCCCCAAGGTGCCCAGCATCCCGCCCACCACCTTCCGTACCCAGAGCCTGGACGTCTTCCCGCAGACCAACAGCGCACGCACCGCCGACCCGGTCACCATGACCCGGCCCGGTATGATGCAGACCGGCGTCGGCTTCCAGGTCGACTTGAAATCCCGGCAGTACAAGCTCCTTTCACAGGTCAAGTCCCGTTATGAACCGAATGCTGCCCGCTAAGCTCGCCCTGCTCGCCCTGCTGCTGCCGACCCTGGCGCTGGCCAAGTCGACCGACCGCAACCAGCCGATGGACATCAATTCTGACGCCAGCGATTGCAACCTGATTGACGATAACGGCAAGTGTCACTTGTCCGGGAACGTCGTCATCACCCAAGGCACGCTGGAAGTGCACGCCGATAGCGCCGACATCTTCCGCAAGAATGGGGAGATCGACCGCGTGCTACTCAAGGGCAAGCAGGCAACACTCAAACAAGAAATGGATGATGGTTCACCAATAGACGGTGTCGCCGACAATATTGACTACACGGTCTCCAACGACACCGTGATCCTGACGGGGAACTACCGCATGACCTCACCGAAGGGAACCAACGCTGGCCAGCGCATGGTCTACAACACTAAGACCGGAAACATGCAGGGTGGCGGTGACGGTACGCGTGTACATACAGTGATCCAGCCGAAGAACCCCGTCCCAGCCAATGGCGCCAAATCCGCCGCCAAGCCAGTTCCGGCAGCAGGCAAGCCGAAGCAAGGAGGCCAGTGATGTTACTCGTCGAAGGCCTGCGCAAGCGCTACAAGCAACGCGAAGTGGTGCGTGACTTCGCACTGACCCTGGAGGCCGGCGAAGTTGTTGGCTTGCTTGGCCCCAACGGTGCCGGCAAGACCACCTGCTTCTACATGATTGTCGGCCTGGTCGACGCCGATGCCGGGCGCATCGTGCTTGACGGCAACGACATCACGGCATTACCGATGTACAAGCGCGCCAAACTCGGCGTCGGCTACCTGCCGCAGGAACCGTCAGTGTTCCGCAAGCTCAGCGTCGCCGACAATATCCGCCTGGTGCTGGAACTGCGCGAGGATTTGGACGCCGCCGGCCAGGAACGCGAACTGGTGGCGCTGCTGGACGAACTTCAGATCAGCCACGTCGCCGACCAACTCGGCGCCAGCCTCTCCGGCGGCGAGCGCCGTCGTTGCGAGATCGCCCGCGCACTGGCGGCCAAGCCGCGGCTGATGTTGCTCGACGAGCCCTTCGCCGGCGTCGACCCGATCTCGGTCGGCGAAATCCAGCGCATCGTCACCCACCTCAAGCAGCGCGGCATCGGCGTATTGATCACCGATCACAATGTTCGCGAAACCTTGGGAATCTGCGACCGGGCTTATATTCTCAATGACGGCAGCGTATTGGCGCAAGGCTCTCCAGAGACCCTACTCGCAAATTCTGAAGTGCGCCGAGTATACCTCGGAGAAACCTTTAAGCTTTAGTTTCCACGATCATTGAACTTAATACCGGCTAATTTGAAGAAATCGAATTTACCTTAGGATCCACAGAGAAGGAAAATCTTTTTTCTATGACATCCCCAACTGCATCCGAAGTCTCCATAAGGCCATAGACTGGATTTGTTTTTCCAAGTGTAGATTCAACGAGATTAGGATCATCAACCCCGCCTTTCAGGCGCAGCGCCCCAATACACACCGTAGTTCCGCACTCAAAATCAACTCCACTTATATCACTACGCCCTGACAACTGACGCTTCATATCGGAGAAATACAACCTCTTCAAAGCTTGAGCCTCAGGATCGCCAGAGTATTTCCTCTCAAATCCATTCAGCAGGGACGGAAAATTTTCCCTATCGAAAAGAATCTTAGCTTTACCCAGCGACATACTATCCCCGCTCAGTAATACAGCTTCACCAGCAAAAGGTCCCGATCCAGTCTTCAGACCGCGCAAGGACGTCTTTGTTACATCCGCAACCTCTCCAGCACTCTCCCCATCATTGCCGCCTACGTTAACAGCTGTTTCGGTGGAACTCTTACCACTGGCGATGGGAGAACTCCTGAGCTGCGCACCATCTAATTTGCGCACACTAAAGTGCCCCTCCCCCACATAAAACGATGCCGCCACCACAATCAAAAGGGCTGCAATAAAGACACCAATTAACCTTAGATGACCAATCTTCATTGCAACCCCGATACAAAAATTAAATTATTGGAAGTTAAGCGCCAGGCTTGGTGCGCGGCATAATAACAGTTTCAATTCTCCCGCCACAGCAATCAGTAATCGAATAGCCGCCATTTCCAGTCAGAGTTACAACACAACTGTTCTCGCAAGTTGTGGTTGTACCGCCAATGGTTACAGAACTGCTAGCGGAAGCAGAATTACTGAAGGCCAGAAGAGCAAAAAAGGGGAGAACTTTGATGAAATTCTTGACACCGGGAACGACGAAAGCCATAGCACAAACTCCTTTTGTAATTTAGCCGTAGTTTTTGCGCCAACCTGAAAGAGCCGGCACCGGGATACTTATCACAAAAATTAACAAATCGTCAAGATGCACTATTGAGACGTCGCTTTGCCTGTTCCGCCAAGAGCAAGCAAGTAACCTCTGCCATACAGCGCTAAGATTCAGGGCCGTTTCCCTAATCACTTAAGACGGATGAAAGCACGGCTGCAGACATCGCTGGGACAGCACCTGGTCATGACGCCGCAGTTGCGGCAGGCGATCAAGCTGTTGCAGATGTCCAGCGCCGAGCTGGAGGTGGAGATCGCCGAGGCAGTGGAGAGCAATCCGCTGCTGGAGTGGTCCGAAGACGCTGCACCGGCGTTCGAACGCAACGAAGGCGCCGACCACGGCCTTGACCGCGACCACGCGGCAGGCGAGACACGTAGCAACGGCGATGGCGACCGCGGCGAAGCCACGCAGGCCAGCGACGGCGCCGACTGGGCCGACGCCGAGCCGGCCTGGGCCGGCGGCAGCGGCGGGTCGTTCGACGACGACGACCTGGGCAGCGCGGCCGAGCGCGTGGCCGAGCCGGATACCCTGATCGATCACCTGCTGTGGCAGTTGCACCTGTCGCCGCTGTCGGCGCGCGACCGCAGCATCGGCGCGGCGCTGATCGACGCCTTGGACGACGACGGCTATCTGCGCGAGCCGCTGGCCGCGATCGCCGAGACGCTGCGCCCGGACATCGCCGCCGAGGAGGACGAGATCCTCACCGTGCTGCACCAGATCCAGCGCTTCGACCCGGCCGGCATCGCCGCGCGCAGCCTGGGCGAGTGCCTGACCCTGCAGTTGGACACCCTGCCCGAGGACACGCCGGGGCTGGCGCTGGCCCGCATCATCGCCAACGGTCCGCTGGAGCGGTTGCCGCGCAGCGGCGTGGCCGGGCTGGCCCACGAACTCAAGCGCCCGGCCGCCGAGGTCGACACCGCGGTCGCGCTGCTGCGCTCGCTGGACCCGCGCCCGGGCAAGCAGATCGGCGAACTGGGCAGCGACACCTACGTGGTGCCCGATTGCGTGGTCTGGCGCCAGCGCGGGGTCTGGCATGCGGCGCTGTCCGCGCACGCGCAACCTAAGGTCACCATCCACCGTGGCTACGAGCGGCTGATCCGCCAATGCGGCGAAAGCGACGCCGGCTACCTGCGCGGGCAACTGCAGGAAGCGCGCTGGCTGCTGAAGAGCCTGGAGGCGCGCGGCGAGACCCTGCTCAAGGTGACCCGCTGCCTGCTCAAGCAGCAAGCCGGCTTCCTGGAGTTCGGCGAACAGGCGCTGCGGCCGCTGACCCTGCGCGAGATCGCCGGCGAACTGGGCCTGCACGAGAGCACCATCTCGCGCGCCATCGCCCGCAAGTACGTGCGCACCCCGCGCGGCACCATCCCGCTGCGCGCCTTCTTCGCCTCGGGCATCGACACCGACAGCGGCGGTGAGGCGTCCAGCACGGCGATCCAGGCGATGATCCGGCGGCTGATCGAGGCGGAAAATCCGCGCAAGCCGCTTTCTGACGCCAAGCTGGCCGACCTGCTGAAAAGTGCCGGCGTGCCTGTAGCGCGCCGCACCGTAGCGAAGTATCGTGAGGCCATGAACATTTCCGCCTCCCACGAACGCGTTCGAATCGGCTAGCGGCGGCGGCGATGGTTCATAGGTGTGAAACCCGAACCAAGGAGTATCCGATGCGTATCGAGACCTACGGCCAGCAGATCGAAGTCACCCCCGCCCTGCGCGAGTATGTGGAGACCAAGCTGCAACGGCTGAAGCGACACTACGAGGAAACCATCGAGGTCCGCGCCCAGCTGGCGCTGCGCAAGCCCGACCATCACGTCGAGGCCACGGTCAATGTCCCCGGCCGCACCCTGCACGCCGACGCCAGCGCGCAGACCATGTACGCGGCGATCGACCTGCTCGCCGACAAGCTGGACCGGCTGATCATCAAGCACAAGGAAAAGAAGCACGACCACCACGCGGCCGAGGTGCGCGACAATCTCGCGTGATCCTCCCCACGTTGCGCCGCCATGCCCTTGACCGATCTGATGGCGGCCGTCAGCACCCAGGTGCTTCCGGCCGCCGATCGCGACACCCTGCTGCACACCGCCGCCGGTCTGCTGGCCTGCCAGCAGGCCGGCGCCGATGAACTCTTCGCCAGCCTGCGAGAGCGCGAGCAGCTCGGCAGCACCGCCATCGGCCACGGCATCGCCATCCCGCACGGCCGCGCGCCGGACCTGGACGCCCCACGTGGCGCGCTGCTGCGCCTGCAACAGCCGATCGATTTCGACGGCCAGGGCACCCTGGTCGACCTGATCTTCGCCATGGCCGTCCCGGCGCACTACACCCACCAACACCTGATGCTGCTGTCCGAACTGGCCGAGCAGTTCTCCATCGAGGAATTCCGCGACGCCCTGCGCAATGCGCCGGACGCCGCCGCACTGTATGCGCTGCTCGGCGGCGCGCCACGGGCCGCCGCATGAACACCAGCATCGACGCACGCGAGCTGTTCGACCAGCAGCGCGACCGCCTGGGCCTGCGCTGGATCGCCGGGCACAAGGGCGAACACCGGGTGCTGGAGGCCGGCAATGCGGTCTCCCGGCGCCCGTCGCTGGCCGGCTATCTCAACACCATCTACCCCAACAAGGTGCAGATCCTCGGCACCGAGGAACTGGCCTGGCTGGACTCGCTGGACGCGCGCCAGCGCTGGGAGACCATCGAGAAGATCGTGCAGGTGCGGCCGCTGGCGCTGGTGGTCACCAAGAACCAGTCGTGCCCGGAAGACCTGCGCGCGGCCGCCGACGAATCCGACACGCCGCTGTGGGTCTCGCCCAAGCGCGGCCACGAACTGCTCAATCACCTGTCCTACCACCTGGCACGCACGCTGGCGCCGCGGGTGATCCTGCATGGCGTGTTCATGGAGATCTACTCGATCGGCGTGCTGATCACCGGCGAGGCGGGTTCGGGCAAGAGCGAACTGGCGCTGGAACTGCTCAGCCGCGGCCACCGCCTGGTCGCCGACGACGCCCCCGAATTCACCCAGATCGCCCCCGACGTGCTCGACGGCACCTGCCCGGAACTGCTGCAGGACCTGCTGGAAGTGCGCGGGCTCGGCGTGCTCAACGTGCGCGAGATGTTCGGCGACACGGCTGTAAAGAAGAACAAGTACCTTCGGCTCATCGTGCACCTGACCCGGCCCATGACCGAGCCCACGCCCCATGGCTACGAGCGCCTCACCGGCGATTCCGGGACCCGCCACGTGCTGGACCTGGACGTGCCGCTGATCACCCTGCCGGTGATGCCCGGCCGCAACCTGGCGGTGCTGACCGAGGCCGCCACGCGCCTGCACATCCTGCGCACCAAGGGCATCGATCCGGCGGCGATGTTCATCGCCCGCCACAGCAACCTGCTGGAGCGGCGCAGCCCATGACCGACGGCGCCCCCACCTCCACCCTGGTCATCGTCAGCGGCCTGTCCGGCTCCGGCAAGTCGGTGGCGCTGAAGACCTTCGAGGACCTGGACTACTACTGCGTCGACAACCTGCCGGTGGAACTGCTGCCGGCCTTCGTCAAGAGCCTGGTGCGCGAGGATGCCGGCCCCAGCAAGCTGGCGGTGGGCATCGACGTGCGCAGCCGCCACAGCGACCTGAGTCAGCTCTCGCGCTGGCGCGAGGCGGTGGCGCAGTTCGGCCTGGATGCGCGACTGCTGTTCTTCGACGCCAACGACGAGGCGCTGATCAAGCGCTACGCCGACACCCGCCGGCGCCATCCGCTGTCGCGCCAGGGCCTGTCGCTGCCGGAAGCGATCGAGCGCGAGCGCGCCCTCACCGAGCCGCTGCGCGAGGCGGCCGATGCGGTGATCGACACCAGCACGCTCAACGTGCACCAGTTGCGCCGGCGGGTCACCACCGAGTTCGCGCTGTCCAGCGAGAACACCCTGTCGCTGCTGTTCGAGTCCTTCGCCTACAAGCGCGGGGTGCCGGCCGAGGCGGATTTCGTGTTCGACGCGCGGGTGCTGCCGAATCCGCACTGGGACCCGGAACTGCGGCCGATGACCGGCCGCGACAGCGGCGTGCGCGAGTACCTGGACGCGCAACCGGACGTGCAGCGCTACACCGCGCAACTGATCGACTTCCTCGACACCTGGCTGCCGCGGCTGCGCAACGACACCCGCAGCTACGTGACCATCGCCTTCGGCTGCACCGGCGGCAAGCACCGCTCGGTCTACCTGGCCGAACGCCTGGCCCGCCACGCTCGCGAACAGGGCTGGCCGGAAGTGGCGACCTTCCATCGCGAGCAGGATTGATCGAAAAGCCGGGATTCGGGATCGGGGATTCGGGATTGGCAAAAGCGGCATTGCTCTGGCTCTTGCGAATCCCCAATCCCGAATCCCCAATCTCCGCTCCCCACAGGCATTCCCTGCGCCCTGCCTGACCTGTTAACGTTCTCCCATGGCCTGTGGCATTCTCCTCATCACCCACCCTGGGATCGGCGCCGCGCTGCTGAGCGTGGCGACCCGGCTGTTGCGGCAATTGCCGCTGAAAACCGAAGCCTTCGAGGTGCCGTTCGACGCCGACCTCGACGCGCTGCTACCGAACGCATCTGCCGCGTTGCGGCGGGTGGACGACGGCGATGGCGTGCTGGTGGTGACGGATCTGTACGGCGCCAGCCCGAGCAACCTCGCCGCGCGGCTGGCGCGCCTGGGCACGCCGGTGCGGCGCGTGTCGGCGTTGAGCCTGCCGATGTTGTTGCGGATCATGAACTATCCCGAACAAGGACTGGAGCAGTTGCCCGCGACCGCCGCCGCCGGCTCGCGCAACGGCGTGGTGATCGACGATGCTTGAACGCGAACTGCTGGTCTCCAACCGCCTCGGCCTGCACGCCCGCGCCACTGCCAAGCTGGTGCAGACGCTGTCCTCGTTCCGCTGCAACGCCACGCTGGCGGCCAAGGGCCGCGAGGTCAATGCCAAGAGCATCATGGGCGTGATGCTGCTGGCCGCCGCACAGGGCACGCCGGTGACGGTGCGGGTGGACGGCGCCGACGAAGCCGAGGCGCTCAAGGCCGTGGTCGACCTGTTCGAGCGGCGCTTCGACGAGGACAGCTGAGCATGCGCCGCCGGCGGCCGCAGGCAGGGACGCGGTGCCGCCGCACGGGGCACGCGCGGTGAGCGTGCGTATCGCCGGCCATGGCGCCTCGCGCGGCAATGCCCTGGGCCGGGCGCGGGTGCGCCTGCCGCATGCACTTGAGGTGGCCGAGCAACGCATCGGCGCCGCGCAGATCCCCGAAGAACTCGACCGCCTGCACCGCGCGGTGGACGCCGCGCGCGAGGAGATGCACGGCCTGCGCCAGCGCCTGCACGGCGCCCTGGCCAAGGAGGTCGGCGAATTCCTCGACCTGCACGCGCTGCTGCTCGACGACCCGGAACTGCTGCACGGCCTGGACGAACTGATCCGCACCGGCCGCTACAGCGCCGACTACGCGCTGCGCCTGCAGCGCGACCGCCTGGCGACCGTGTTCGACGACATGGAAGACGCCTACCTCAAGAGCCGCATGGACGATCTGGACCATGTGATCGGGCGGATCCATGCGTTCCTGCAGAAGCGCCAGCCGGACAGCGAAGGCCTGGCCGGCGAGATCCTGGTGTGCGAGAACGTGGCACCCTCGGAACTTGCGCAACTGCAGGCACAGGGCGTGGTCGGCATCGTCACCAGCGCCGGTAGCACGTTGTCGCACAGCGCGATCCTGGCGCGCAGCCTGCACCTGCCGCTGGTGGTCGGCGTCGCCGACGCGCTGCAGAAGATCAACGACGGCGACGTGCTGATCATCGACGGCACCCAGGGCGCGGTGCTGGTCGACCCGACCCCGGACGACCTGCGCGACTACCGCAGCCGCGTGCGCGAGCAGGCCAAGCTGCAGCGCAGCCTGGGCAAGCTGCGCTCCAAGCCCAGCCGCACCCGCGACGGCGTGGACATCACCCTGCTGGCCAATGCCGAGTCGCGCGACGACGTCACCCGCGCGCATGCGCTCGGCGCCGACGGCCTGGGCCTGTACCGCACCGAATTCCTGTTCCTGCAGCGCGACGCGCTGCCCGACGAGGAAGAGCAGTTCCACACCTACCGCGACGCGGTGCTGGGCATGAGCGGGCGGCCGGTGACCATCCGTACCCTGGACCTGGGCGCGGACAAGGCCGATCGCACCGGCCTGACCATGAGCAACGAAGAAAACCCGGCGCTGGGGCTGCGCGGCGTGCGCCTGTCGCTGGCCCGGCCCAAGGTCTCCGACACCCAGTTGCGCGCGCTGCTGCGCGCCTCCGCCTACGGCCCGGTGCGGGTGCTGGTACCGATGGTCAGCACGCGCGAGGAACTGCTGGCGATGCGCCGCCACCTCAAGCGCATCGCCGCGCAGTTGCGCCGCGACGGTCATGCCATCGCCGAACAGGTGCAACTCGGCGCGATGATCGAGGTGCCGGCCGCAGCACTGGCCCTGGATACCTTCATCGACACGATCGACTTCCTGTCGATCGGCACCAACGACCTGGTGCAGTACCTGCTCGCCGCCGACCGCAACAACGAAGCAGTGGCCGCACTGTATTCGCCGCTGCATCCGGCGGTGCTGCGGCTGATCGCGCAGGTGATCGCCACCGGCCAGGCCCATGGCAAGCCGGTGGCGGTGTGCGGCGAGATCGCCGGCGACCCGGCACTGACGCCGATGCTGCTGGCGCTGGGGCTGCGCGAGTTCAGCCTGCACCCGGCGACGATGCTGGAAGTACGCCAGGTGATCCGCGACACCGACCTGCAGACCCTGCGCCAGCGCGGCGCCAGACTGCTGCAGGCGCGCGATCGCAAGGGCATCGAGCGCTGGCTGGGCTGCGCGATCGGGTAGTTCCCGTGCGTGTTGCGGCATTGCCTTGTGGGAGGGACTTCAGTCCCGACGCCCGAACCCTTATCGCGTCGGGACTGAAGTCCCTCCCACAAAAAAACCGTCGCCCGCGTGCCGGCGTAGATGCGTCATTCCCATCGACATCCCTCTCCCTGGCTTTCTGCCTTCTTTTTTCCTGGCTTCTGCACTGCTCTCTGCTTCCTTCTCGGTGCTACCCATTCCCCTGCTCCCCTGTTCCTGCCCCCTGCCATTTGCCTCTCGCCCCCTTCCCCGAGAGCAGTTTTTCGCTTGCTACCCCGTCGCTTTTCTCCCCGCGCACTGACGCTGCTTCGCTCTGCACTTGCGATTCCCGATTCCCCATTCCCCACTCCCGGCTCCACCAACACTGTGCTTCCCGCAACATGCAGGCGATAATGTTGGGATGAACATCTGACCGACCGCGTTTCTCCGGAGCGCGGCCTCACCCGAAGGGAGCAGCGCATGGCCGACGCCGTCCGCCACGACAAGACCGCGCGGCAGCTGCGCATGCTGTCCGATGCGCTGGACAGCGGGCGCCTGGGCCCGGTGCGGCGCCTGGTCAATACGCTGGCGCCGGCCGAGATCGGCAACCTGCTGGAGTCGTTGCCGCCGGGCAAGCGCGAGGTGGTCTGGGGGCTGGTCGATCCGGAGGACGACGGCGAGGTGCTGGTCCACGTCGGCGAGGAAGTGCGCGAGAGCCTGCTCGCGGACATGGACCCGGACGAAATCGTCGCCGCGGTCGAAGACCTGGACATCGACGACCTGGCGAACCTGGTCGAGGACTTGCCGGACACGGTCATCGACGAAGTGCTCAAGTCGATGGACCGCGAGAACCGCGAGCGGCTCGAGCAGGTGCTGTCGTATCCCGAGGACAGCGCCGGCCGCCTGATGAATCCGGACGTGGTCACCGTGCGCGCCGACGTCAACGTCGACGTGGTGCTGCGCTACCTGCGACTGCGCGGCGAACTGCCGGACCACACCGACCACCTGTTCGTGGTCAGCCGCCGCCACCAGTACCTGGGGCGGGTGTCGCTGGCGGCGCTGGTCACCCACGAGGACTCCACCCCGATCAACCGGCTGATCGACGACGAGCAGCCGGCGATCGACGTCGGCGAAGGCGCCGACGAGGTCGCGCGGCAGTTCTCCGACCACGACTGGATCTCCGCGCCGGTGGTGGACGACAACAACATCCTGCTCGGCCGCATCACCATCGACGACGTGGTCGACATCATCCGCGACCAGGCCGAGCACCAGGCGATGAGCGCCGCCGGCCTGGACGAGGACGAAGACCTGTTCAGCCCGGTGCGGCGCGCGTTCCGGCGCCGCCTGCTGTGGCTGACGATCAACCTCGGCACCGCCTTCATCGCCTCCAGCGTGGTCGGCCAGTTCGAGGGCACCATCGCCAAGCTGGTGGCGCTGGCCGCGCTGATGCCGATCGTGGCCGGCATGGGCGGCAACGCCGGCACCCAGGTGCTGGCGCTGATGGTGCGCGGCCTGGCCCTGGGCCAGATCGGCGCCTCCAACGTGATCGTGCTGCTGCGCAAGGAACTGTCGGTGGCGCTGATCAACGGCCTGGCGCTGGGCATCGGCCTGGGCCTGATCGTGCTGCTGTGGTTCAAGCAGCCGCTGCTGTCGCTGGTGATCGGCTCGGCGCTGACCATCAACCTGCTCACCGCCGCGCTGGGCGGCGTGCTGGTGCCGCTGACGCTCAAGCGCCTGGGCTTCGATCCCGCGCTGGCCGGCGGGGTGATCCTGACCACGCTGACCGACGTGATGGGCTTCCTCAGCTTCCTCGGCCTGGCCACGCTGGTTCTGCTGTAGGGCGTGTGCGTACGGCGGGCGCGGTTCCCGCCGGCGCGCCGCACGGAGCGGCAGCAGCGCGCGTCGCCGCATCCACCGGTGCACGACGGGCACGCCACGCCAGCACGCGCCTTGGCCGCCGGCTGACTGGCGCATGTCCGCCGCCCCTGCCCGGGTTGTCGTGGAGACGTTCCGCCCACGATACTGCGGCCTTCCCATCCGAGGGCCGGCCATGTCGATGCGTTCGTTGCTGCTTCTGCTGTGCCTGTCGATGGTCGGCTGCAGCAGTCTGCCAAGCGACCCGGCCACCGGCCACTTCGTCAGCCGCCAGCTCAGCCTCGACGGACGCATCTACCGCTACCAGGTGTTCGTGCCGGCGCCGGCGCATCGCCAGGGCCCGGTGCCGGTGGTGCTGTTCCTGCACGGCTCCGGCGAACGCGGCGACGATGGCCGCGACCAGACCACGGCCGGCCTGGGCCCGTACCTGCGCCGCCACCTGGCCGATTTCCCGGCCCTGGTGGTGATGCCGCAGGCACCCGACGGCGAGGAATGGAACGGCGCCAACGCGACCATGGCGCTGCAGGCGCTGGACGACAGCAGTGCCGAGTTCAACGGCGACCCGCAGCGCACCTACCTGACCGGCATGTCGATGGGCGGCTACGGCACCTGGGAGATCGCCCTGAAGCAGCCGCAGCGCTTCGCTGCGCTGGTACCGATCTGCGGCGCGATCCTCTCCCCGCACGAAGACCGCGAGTACCTGGTGGTGACGCCGGTGGCCTATCTGGCCGATCCCTACAGCGCCCTGGCGCAGCGCCTGCGGCACGTGCCGGTGTGGATCTTCCACGGCGCCCAGGACGACGTGGTGCTGCCGCACGACGACCGCAAGATCGTCCGTGCATTCAAGAACCTCGACGCCGACGTGCGCTACACCGAATACCCGCAGGGCAACCACAACGCCTGGGATGCCACCTACCGCGATCCGAAGATGTGGCAGTGGCTGTTCGCGCAGAAGCGCAGCGACGCCGCCACGCAGACGACCGCCGACAACTGAGCGCGGCCCGCCCTGCGCCGCGCGCACCTGCGCGGCGGCGTAGCCGGCCTGTCCGCGCACTGCCGATCTTCGATCACCGTTCGATGCAGGGGGATGCATGCGACACAAGGGGATGCTGTGCGCCATCGTGTGCGCGCTGTTGGCCTGCGCCGGCCACGGCGCGACGGCACAGGCGCTGACCGAACCGGTCACCACCTACCTGCAGAGCAAGGCGGCGACCGCCCGCCCCGGCGTGGAATACCGCAAGGACATCGCCGCGCTGCAGACACGCTTGGACAGCATGGATGCGGCGGACATCGCCCTGCTGGACCGGATCATCGCCCATTGCAGCAGCTGGCAACGGCCCGGCCTGCGCGTGATCAGCGTCGCCGACGTGCACGAGTACGAGGCCTACATGGCCGCCCATGACGACGGCCAGCCGACCGAATGGATCGACCTCAGTTGCGCCAACGCACTGCAGATGCGTGGCTTTGCCGCCGCCGCACAACGGCAGTGGTCGGAGGCGCTGGCATGGCTTGATCAGGCCATCGCGCTCGGGCCGTATCTGTTCTCCGCCTACACCGAACGCGGCTATGCGTTGCGCAACCTCGGGCGCACGGACGAAGCGCTCGCCAGCTATCGGCAGGCGCTGGCCCTGGCCGACGTCTCGCCGCGGGCGCGGGCAGGCCGCGCGATCGCGCTACGCGGCATCGGCTCGCTGTTGATCGACACCCCGGACAAGGCCGGCGCCCGCGCGGCCCTGCAGCAGTCGCTGGAGCTTGAACCCGGCAATGCTGTCGCCCTGCACGAACTGCGGTATCTCGACCAGATGGAGGCGGCAGCGTCGCAAGCGCATTAGGCCCTGCCCACGCTTCCGCGCATGCCGCGCCGAGGTGATGCACGCCTCCGGCAGCGGCACCGCCACAGGCCTGTGTGCATGGGTCCACTGCCACGCCGATCGGCGCGGGCCTGGCAGGTGCGTCGCGGACACGCGCAGCGTACGTCGACGGCCGGCAACACCGACGGTGCGATCGGGTCCAACGCGGCGAACATGGCCGCTGCGCTGCAGGCAGTGCGCAGCGGCAGCGGCCCCGCGTGACGCGTCCGGTCGACGACGACAGTTCCAGCTGCGCGACGCCATCGGCTGTGCGGCGACGCGCCAAACCGCGTACAGTCCGCGCTTTCGTGCATAGGCCCGGCATGGCGACCGCCCCCTCTTCATCGCAGACCGCGTTCCACGCCCGCCTGCGCGCCCTGCAACCGAGCGCAGCGGTGGTCGCCGGCGCGGCGATTCCGCCACTGCTGGTGCCGGCACACGACGACGCCGCTGCGTTGCAGCTCAGCGACAGCGGACGCTGGCTGTTGCAGGTGCTGGATGCGCTGGACGCCCTGCATCAGGCAAGCCACGCCAGCCGCCTGTCCGCCGATGCGCTGCGCCGCGATCAGAAGTTCGCACCGCCCGGACGGCCGTCGCTGCATCTGGTGCAGTTGCGCCAGCAGCAGGCGACCGCGCAGCAGGCCGTGCGTCGTGCCAACCAGACGCTGGCGCAGGCCGCCGCCGGCTTCGTGCGCAGCGCCGGGCTGACGCCACCGCCGCGGACCGGGCCGGTGGCGTTCGTGCAAGGATGGCTCGCACGCCATCTGGGGTAGCGGCACCGCGGTGCCGCGCGGCCCGGGCGTGCATCGATATACGGCCCGCCACGCCGCGCGTGTCTACGCAAGCTAAACCGCGGGCGCCAGAGCGCCCATGCCTGCCCGGCTTGCACCTGCCCCGCTGCTATCCTGCACGCCCCTCGCACTCCGCTGCCCGACGCCCCATGCCCGTGCCCGCTCTCGTTGCCCTCCCCTGCCCTGCCACGGCGGCCTGCTCGCGCACGCGCCTCGGCGCCCGTGCCACGGCGGCGGCATGAGCATGCCCGGCGCGCACACGGCCAATTTCGCCACCTGGGGCATCTGCGCGCTGGCCACGGCCGGCGTGATCGCGCGGCCGTTCAAGCTGCCCGAGGCGTGCTGGGCGGTGGGCGGCGCGCTGCTGCTGATGGTGCTGGGGCTGATGCCCGGCGGCGAGGCCTGGCAGGCGGTGCTCAAAGGCCTGGACGTGTACCTGTTCCTGATCGGCATGATGCTGCTGTCGGAAACCGCGCGCGCCGAAGGCCTGTTCGACTGGGTGGCGATGCATGCGGTGAACCTGGCCAAGGGCTCGACCCAGCGCCTGTTCGCGCTGGTGTTCGGCGTCGGCATCGTGGTCACCGCGTTCCTGTCCAACGACGCCACCGCGGTGGTGCTGACCCCGGCGGTGTACGCGGCCGCGCGCAAGGCCGGCGCCAAGCCGCTGCCGCTGCTGTTCGCCTGCGCGCTGATCGCCAACGCCGCCAGCTTCGTGTTGCCGATCTCCAACCCCGCCAATCTGGTGCTGTACGGCGGCAAGATGCCGACCCTTGGCGCGTGGATGGCCGCGTTCGCGCTGCCGTCGCTGCTGGCGATCGGGGTGACCTTCGTGATGCTGCGCTGGGCCGAGCGCAAGGACCTGACCGGCCGCTGCGCCGCGCGCGTGGACACGGTGCCGCTGACCCGCGGCGGCACCTTCGCCCTGGTCGGCATCCTCGCCACCGCCGCGCTGCTGGTCGGCGTCTCCGCGCTCGGCCTGGACCTGGGCCTGCCGACCTGTCTGGCCGGCCTGGCGACGCTGGGCGTGGTGTGCCTGGGTGGCCGCCAGTCGCCGCTGCCGATGGCCAAGGCGGTGTCGTGGTCGGTGCTGCCGCTGGTGGCCGGCCTGTTCGTGCTGGTGGAGGCGCTGTCGCGCACCGGCGTGATCGGCCTGCTCGCGCGTACCCTGGCCGACGCCGCTGCGCACTCGCCGCAGGCCACCGCCGGCATCGCCGGCACCCTGCTGGCGTTCGGCTGCAACCTGATGAACAACCTGCCCGCCGGCCTGATCGCCAGCACCACCGTCGCCCAGGCGCAGCCGCCGCAACTGGTGGTGGACGCGCTGCTGATCGGCGTGGATCTGGGCCCGAACCTGTCGATCACCGGCTCGCTGGCGACCATCCTGTGGCTGACCGCGATCCGCCGCGAAGGCGAGGACGTGGGCTTCTGGCGCTTCCTTAAGGTCGGCGCGCTGGTGATGCCGCCGGCGCTGCTGTGCGCGCTGGGTGCGCGCCTGCTGCTGGGCTGAGTCGCGCGCGCCCACTTCGCGGATTGCCCATGGCGGCCAAGCCCGCGGGATGGGCACCCAGGCTCGGCCTGCAGCGACCGCTGGTCGGCCGCGGCGGCTTCTACCGCACCGCGTCGCGGCCGAAGCCGCTGCTACGAGGAAGTCTGCGAGCTGTCGGTGCCGTCATAGGAGCGGCTTCAGCCGCGACAGGCTTACCACGGCAACTGCCGCGGTTGATCCATGAAAAGCAACGAGCGCCGCTGTTACGGCAGCAGACATGACGCGTGCGGAGCCCCCGCCTGTGAGAGCGACGTCAGTCGCCACGAGCGAAGCCCGACGCCGTCCGACACCCTCGCGCGCCGCGAAGGAAGTCCCTCCCACAACGGCATGCCGCCACCGCTGGAGCGCGCGCCCTACCCCGCGCGCAGCCGCCGCGCCACGCCGCTGACCACGGCAATGACCGCGGTCAGCGCCGCCATCGACAGGAACTGCGTACGGGTGTCCGGCGAGGCCACCAGCAGGCCGAAGATCAGCGCCAGGATCGCCAGCGCCAGCACGGTGAGCACCGGATAGCCGCGCATGCGGAACGGCAGGCGGGTGCCGGCACGGTCGGCGCGCGCACGCAGGATCAGCTGCGACAGCAGCGAGATCGTCCACACCAGCAGGCAGGTGGCGCCGACGATGTTCAGCAGCACCGGCAGCACGCGGTTGGGATACAGCAGCTCCAGCACCGCAGCGACGAAGCCGAACAGCACGCTGGCCAGCACAGCCATCCACGGCACCTGCTGGCGGCTGGACGCGGCCAGCGCGCGCGGCGCTTCGCCGCGCTGGGCCAGCGAGAAGATCATCCGCGAGGCACCGTACAGATTGGCGTTGAGCGCCGACAGCAGCGCAATCACCGCGATCAGGGTGATGCCGGTGGCGGCGCCGGGAATCCGGGCCACCTGCAGCACCGCGGCGAACGGCGAACTCAGCGCCTCGCTCTGCCACGGCACCACCGCGATGATCACGCTCAGCGAGCCGATGTAGAACACCAGGATGCGCCAGGCGACGGTGCGGATGGCGCGGGCGATGCTGCGCTCCGGATCGGCGGTCTCGGCCGCTGCCACCGCCACGATCTCGGTGCCGCCGAACGCGAACACCACCACCAGCAGCGCCGCGCCGATGCCAGCCAGGCCCTTCGGCGCGAAGCCGCCGTTGCCGGTGACGTTGGACAGACCCGGCGAGGCCACCCCGGGCAGCCAGCCGGCCAGCAAGGCGATGCCGACCAGGATGAAGCCGACGATCGCCGCGACCTTGAGGATGGCGAACCAGAATTCGAACTCGCCGAAATTGCGCACGCCCAGCAGGTTGATCGCGGTGAACGCGGCCATGAACGCGATCGCGGCCAACGGCACCGGCAAGCCCGGCCACACCGTCGCCAGCAGGCCGGCGGCACCCACGGCCTCGGCGGCGATCACGATCACCAACTGCAGCCACCACAGCCAGCCCACGGTGGCGCCGGCAGTCGGACCCATCGCGTCGGCGGCGTACACCGAGAACGCACCGCTGGCCGGCTTGGCCGCCGCCATCTCGCCCAGCGCGTTCATCACGATGATCACCAGCGCGCCGGCGACCAGATAGGAAATCAGCACCGCGGGCCCTGCCGCGTGCACGCCGACGCCGGAGCCCAGGAACAGGCCGGCACCGATCGCGCTGCCCAATCCCATCATGATCAGTTGCCGCGGTTTCAGCGCATGGCGCAAGGCGGGTGCGGCGGCAGGCGGGACAGGCGCGGACGGATGCGGCATCGGCTCGGTCGGGTGCGGAAAACGCGACACGATACAGGCTGGCGACGATGCCGTGCGGCTGCGCGCGCGTTTGGCCGCCTGCGAGCGCGGATCGGCGCACAGCGGCGGCATGGCTGCTGCAACGCAGCGCGGATCCGCGCACGCGGCCGCGATGCACACCGCCGCGGCGGACGGCGAGCGCCTTGCTGGCGGCCCTCCCACGTCCTGCAAGACGACGGCACCGCTCGATGCTCGACAGGTACGGATTTGCCTTACCCGCAGCCATCGCCGACTTTTGCCCCATCTCGTTGATTTTGCGTATTGACAGCGATACTAACGTCAGAAATACTGAACTCGACGCCCACCGAATCTCCTATCTCCGTACCAGCCGATGAGGGCATGCACGCGGAGCCAGGAGGACGGCAGGCGACGACGGACCGGGAGACGGCCCGTTGCGGGCGCTCAGGCCGGAAAGGACCACGGCTGCCGCTCGTCCCATGGCGTACAGGTCCGTACCATCCAGACAAGGAGAGACACCATGATCAAACCGTTGCTGACCCTGACGGTGCTGGCGGCCGCGCTGGCCGTGCCCTGCCTGCAGGCCGCCGAGCGCGCCCCGCTCAACGCCGCCGATGCCATCCAGGGCATGGGCGAACGCCTGCCCATCGGCAAGAAGAACGTCAGCCTGTCGCCGCTGTTCAAGGTCTACACGTTCGAGAAGGCCGGCCTGCGCTTCGTACAGATCAACTCGTTGCGGGACGAGGTCATCACCGTGCTCACCGCCACGCCGGGCACCGAGGCACGGCTGCCGATCGGCAGCGCCGCCGAGGAGCAGATGATCGCGGTCAACGACGCGAAGAACCAGCCGCTGGGCATGGTCACCGCCGCAGCGAGTTGCCCGTGCAACGCCACCGTGGTCTACCGCGACGCCAACACCACCATCGTGGTGGTCTACGGCTCCAACGGCGAGTACATCACCTCGTACGTGATCAAGAGCCCGCAGACCAAGCCGCCGCAGTAAGTGCCGACCGCGCTGCGGCCGCGCCCGGCGGCCGCAGCGTGACCCATCGCCGTCGATCGGCGGACGCGGGTGCCCTGATCGGCCCCGTCGCCCGGCGAGCGATCGGCAAACGCGTGCGGCCGCCTTCCGAGGAAGGCGGCCGCACCAACGACAGTCCGGCGACCGGACCGCAGCGACTCAGAACTCCTGCCAGTCCTTGTCCAGCGCCACCGCAGCCGCGAACGACGGCGCGCGGCGTGCCGGTGCGACCGCGGCCTGCGGGCGCGGACTGCGCGTCATCGTCTGCGTCGCGTGCCTGCCGCGCGGCAACGGAGCCGGCATCGGCGCCGCAGCCGGCGCGCCGTCCAGCTTGAACAGCGCCACGGCCTGGGTCAGCTCCACCGACTGCTGCTCCATCGAGCGCGCCGCCGCCGTGGCTTCTTCCACCAGCGCCGCGTTCTGCTGCGTGCTTTCGTCCATCTGGGTGACGGTCTGGTTGACCTGCTCGATGCCGGCCGACTGCTCCTGCGAGGCCGCCGAGATCTCGCCCATGATGTCGGTCACCCGCTGCACCGACGCCACGATCTCCTGCATGGTGCTGCCGGCCCGGTCGACCAGCGCCGAGCCTTCGGCGACGCGGGTCACCGAATCGTCGATCAGCGTCTTGATCTCCTTGGCGGCATTGGCCGAACGCTGCGCCAGGGTGCGCACTTCGCTGGCAACGACCGCGAACCCGCGGCCCTGCTCGCCGGCACGCGCCGCTTCCACCGCCGCGTTGAGCGCCAGGATATTGGTCTGGAAGGCGATGCCGTCGATGACCGAGATGATGTCGGCGATCCTCTTCGACGAGGCCTCGATGCCGCTCATGGTCTCGACCACCTGACCGACCACGGCACCGCCCTGGGACGCGACCGACGCCGCGCCGCTGGCGAGCTGGTTGGCCTGGCGCGCGTGCTCGGCGTTCTGCTTGACCGTGGAGGTCAATTCCTCCATCGACGCGGCGGTTTCTTCCAGACTGGCGGCCTGCTGCTCGGTGCGGCGCGACAGGTCGTCGTTGCCGGTGGCGATTTCGCTGGCGGCGGCATTGATGCTGACCGCGGCGGTCTGGATGCGGCCGACGATGCCGGTCAACTGGTCGGCGGTGGCGTTGGCGTCGTCGCGCATCCGCGCGAACACGCCGTGGAAGTCGCCGTGCATGCGTGCGGTGAGGTCGCCGGCGGCGATCGCCTGCAGCAGGGCGGACAGCTTGCCCAGGTTGCGGTCGCTGACCTCCATCATCGCGTTGAGGTCCTGCACCATCAGCCGGAAGTCGTGCTGGAAACTGGCCGCATCGCCGCGGGCGCTGAAGTCGCCGGCCGCAGCAGCCGCCGCCAGGCGCTTGATCTCGGTATTGATCGCCAGCAGGCTGGCCTTGGCCGCATCCATCGACTCGTGCAGCACCGCACGGCTGCCGGGCAGCCGGCGCGCATCGCGGCGCAGATCGCCGTTGGCGTATTCGTTGAGGATCTCGACCGCCTCGACGATGGCGTCCAGGTGCTCGAACATCATGGTGTTGATGCCCTTGCTCAGTTCGCCGTACACGCCGGGGAAGTCCTGCGGCATGCGGTGGCTGATGTCCTTGTCGGCGTGCAGCTCGATCATCAACGCGGTTTCGCGGGAGAAGCGCTGCAACTGCGTCTGCATCCCACCCATCGCCAGCAGCAGGCGGCCGGGTTCGTCACGCGCGTCGGTGGCCACGTCGTTGTCCAGGCGGCCGGCTGCGATGGCCTCGGCGGCACGGGTGGCGCGATTCAGCGGCACGGTCAGGCTGCGGGTGATCAGCCACGCCAGCAGGCTGCTGACCAGCACCACCGCCAGTCCGCCGGCGATGAGCATGGCGCGCCCACGCGCCATCGCCGCCGTCGCTTCCGCATAGGCCTCGTTGCTGCGGGTGGCCTGCAGATCGGCATAGCGGGCGATGGCGTCCTGCCATTTCTGCGTCAGCGGCGCGGACTCCCGCATCAGCAGGGCCAGGGCCTCGTCCGGCTTGTCGTGCATGCCCAGATCCATCACCCGGTTGTTGACGTCCACGGTCATCTGCCGGGCGCGATCGACGTCCTCCAGCACGGCCTGGCTCTGCGCACCGCTGGGGATGGCGCCCGCCCGCTTGCGCGCCTCCTGGTAGCGTGCGCGCTGCTCGACGACGACCTTGGCGAAGCGGATGTTGTCTTCCTGGGAGGTCGGCAACACGATGTTGCGGACATTGATGGCCACGACCGAACTGGCGTTGAGCATGTCGCTGGACGCGCGGATGGCGGCGATGTTGCGGTTGACGATGCCGTCCAGTCGCTGGCGCGCCTGGAACAGGGTCAGCAGCCCGGCGACGACCAGCGCCGAGGACAACAGGATGAGGATGCCGAACGCGGTGGCGAGCCGGGCACCGACGTTGTAGCGCTGAAGGAATGCAATCATGGAATGGCCTTTGGGGGAATGAGAGGGGCGATGGAACGCCGCGGACCACGCACGCCGACCAGCCGCCGTTGTGCACGCCCGCATCGAACGAGATGAATGAGTCGTGAAAAAGCGTTTTGAATCAGACGCCTGATGACGCATCCCGCTCGATGTGCGGGCGATGTAACGGCGCCCCGCGCGGGGACTTGAGAGGCGATTGCACGGAATTTATTGAACACCCTCAGGCACATCACAGGGATGTGGAGAGGCCATTCGCACTGCGTCCGGATCGGCGTTTTCGCGTGAATACCGCGTGCACGTCATGTTGCAACGGCCGGCACGACGCTTGCTTGCGGCGCGAGGTCGCAGCGAGGAAAAAGTTTTCCGATTGGCCACACGGCGGCGACCTCAACACGCGGTGCGAAGACCAGGAACGCGATCGCCGTCACTTCGCAGCGTCGGCCGGCAACCCGCGGCCGCAGCCACGGCGGCAGCGATGCTGTCGTACAAGGGACGCGTCGCATCACGCGCACGGCGTCTGCCGCACAGCGGCGGCGCACGTGACGACGTGCTGGATGCTCACGCGGGCAACACGCGCGTAAGCCCCAGGCAGGCGTGAGGACGGAGCAGGACGCCCACGCGCGCGGCGTGGGCGTCGGTCAGAAACAGCGTGCCGCGCCAAGGCAGGCACGGCATCGCGACCGCAGTGGAACATCCTCGGATCTGCGGAATGCGGCACCGGCAGCCGCAAGGCAACCGCCACGCGACAGGCGAGCGACGCGCATTGCGCCGCTCGCCGATGACAAGCGCCGTGCGGCTCAGAACTCCTGCCAATCCTTGTCCAGCACCATCGCCGCCGCCGGCTGCGCCGCACGCCGCGCAGGTGCGGCCTTGGCCGCTGCCGGAAGGACGTTGCGCTTGCCCGCGGGCGTCGCGGTGGCCTGGTGCCGCGGCGCCTGCGCTACCGGCGTGGCCGCGGATGCGTCGAGCTTGAACAGCGCCACCGCCTGGCTCAGTTCCACCGCCTGCTGCTCCATCGAGCGCGCCGCCGCACTGGCCTCTTCCACCAAGGCCGCGTTCTGCTGGGTGCTCTCGTCCATCTGCGTCACGGTCTGGTTGACCTGCTCGATGCCGGCCGACTGCTCCTGCGAGGCGGCGGAGATTTCTCCCATGATGTCGGTGACACGCTGCACCGAGGTCACGATCTCGGTCATGGTCTTGCCGGCCTGGTCGACCAGGACCGAACCTTCGGCGACGCGGCTCACCGAATCGTCGATCAAGCTCTTGATCTCCTTGGCCGCGCTGGCCGAGCGCTGCGCCAGGGTGCGCACCTCGCTGGCGACCACGGCGAAACCGCGCCCCTGGTCGCCGGCACGCGCGGCTTCCACCGCCGCGTTGAGGGCCAGGATGTTGGTCTGGAAGGCGATGCCGTCGATCACCGAGATGATGTCGGCGATGCGCCGCGATGCATCCTCGATGCCGCTCATGGTGGTCACCACCTGGCCGACCACGTCGCCGCCCTGCGAGGCCACCGCGGCCGCGCCGGCGGCGAGCTGATTGGCCTGGCGCGCGTGCTCGGCGTTCTGGCGAACGGTGGAAGTCAGTTCCTCCATCGAGGCTGCGGTTTCTTCCAGGCTGGCGGCCTGCTGCTCGGTGCGGCGCGACAGATCGTCGTTGCCGGCGGCGATCTCGCTGGCCGCGGCATTGATCGACACCGCCGAGTGCTTGATGCGTCCGACGATGCCGGCCAGCTGCTCGGCGGTGGCATTGGCGTCGTCGCGCATCTGCGCGAACACGCCGCGGAAATCGCCGTGCATGCGCGCGGTCAGATCGCCCGCGGCGATCGCCTGCAGCAGGGTCGACAGTGCCTGCAGGTTGCCATCGGCGGTGGCCATCAGCTGGTTGAGGCTGTCCACCATCACCCGGAAGTCGTACTGGAAGCGCTCGGCGTCGCCGCGCGCGCTGAAGTCGCCGTCGGCCGCGGACGTCGCCAGCTGCTTGATCTGCCCGTTCATCGCCGACAGGTTGGCCTTGACCTCGTCCATGGTCTGGCTCAGCACCGCCTCCTCGCCGGGCAGGCGGTCCATGTCCTGCGACAGGTCGCCGATCGCGTAGCGGCCCATGATCTGCGCCAGGCGCGTCTTCACCGCCAGGTGCGAGGCCACCAGCGCATTGGTCTCGGCCGCCATGCGCCCGTAGTCGCCCGGGAAGGCCTGCGCTTCGATGCGGTGGCTGACTTCGCCCGCGTCGTGGCGCTTGGCCATTTCCAACTGCGCGCCGATCAGGTTGCTGACCTGTTGCTGCATGCCCTGCATCGCGACCAGCAGACGTCCGGTTTCGTCGCGGGCGTCGGTGCGTACGTCGTTGTCGAGCTTGCCGCTGGCGATGGCCTCGGCGACACGCGTGGCGCGGGTCAGCGGCACGGTCAGGCTGCGGGTGATCAGCCAGGCCAGCAGGCCGCTGACCAGCACCACCAGCACGCCACCGGCCACCAGCAGGCTGCGGCCGCGGTCCATCGCGACGTTTGCGCCGGCGTAGGCCTCGGCACCGCGCGTGCGCTGCCGGTTGGCATAGGTATTGATCGCCTCCTGCCATTGCTGCGTCGCCGGTCCGGCCTCCGCCATCAGGACTTTCAATGCCTCATCGGCCTTGTTGGCCATGCCCAGGTCCAGGACCTTCTGGTTGGCGAGACGGGTCCGATCGTAGGCGTCGTCGATGGCCTTGCGCATCTGCGCGCCGGTGGCATCGCTGACCGGGATCGCATAGAGCTTGTCGTGGACCTCGCCGTAGTAGCGGCGCTGCTGGTCGACGGCCTTGGCGAACCGCTCGTTCTCTTCCTGCGTCGTCGGCAGCACGATGTTGCGCAGATTGACCGCCACCTGTGCGCTGGCATTGCGCATTTCGCCGGTGTAATCGAGGATCTGCATGCGCCGGTTGACGATGGTGTCCATCATCTCGCGCGCCTGTTTCAGCGTCAGCAGCCCGGCGACGACGAGCGCACAGGAGAGCAGGATGAGGACGCCGAAGGCGGACGCGAGCCGCGTCCCGACGTTGTAGCGTTGCAGGATTCCGATCATGAGGGGCCACCAAGTAAGAAAAGGAGAGCAGCCCGCGCCACGACCTGGATCGCGCAGGACACCCTCGGGCCAACGGCCTGGGCGCGATGCGACGGAGAAGAAGGAAAAGACACTTCCAGCACCGGCCGCATCGGGGGTGTCCCATGCGGGTACTCGTACTAGGTAACGGCGACCCGCCCGGAATCTTGATGCGCAACTGCGCACAGTTTCCTGAATTTCCTCAGCATCGTGACTACGATGTACACGTTGCGCGTCTCCCTCACGCCACCGTTGCGCACCCGTAAATTCCATGTGAAACAAGGATTAGAAGACGCCCTATCGGCGCCGGCGCACGTCACACTTACCGCCACAGGCGTCGCCACGCGCACACCAAGAATGTCGTAAACGGCACATATCCGCGACCGCCCGGGCGACCGGCCTCCGCGCCGTCGGGCGCGGAGGCGGCGTGCCTCACTCGGCCAGGTTGGTGCCGGCACCGGCGGTGGCGATGACCTTGGCCTTGACCTGCGCGGCAGGGATCGCCGTGTACATGTAACCCAGCGACTCGGGATAGGTCTTGGAGGAGATCCAGGTGGTGGCGTTGGCGTAGGGCTTGCTGGTGCTCTCCGGCACCGTCCAGGTGATGCCGCTGCCGACGTAGTTGTTGATCAGGTCCCAATAGCCGATCTCGCTGCTGTCGCGCGAGGTCACCGGGTTCTTGATGTTCTCGAAGTAGTTGGCTTCGATCAGCGCCACCCCGCCCATGCGCACGTTGATGCCGGAGGTGAAGACGTTGTTGAAGTAGTTGTTGTAGATGTGGCTCAACCCGCGCCGCTGCAGCGGCAGGCGCGATTCCACGTTCTCGAAGCGGTTGTGATGGTAGGTGGTGCGCGCCGCGGCGTTCTGGGTATCGCTGTCGCTGTAGCCGTTGAGCGCGACCTTCTGGTAGTCGTGGATGTAGTTGTACGACACGGTGACGTGGTTGACGCCCTTCTTCATGTCGATGCCGCCGTCGAAGGACGCGTCGCCGGCGCCGGGGCATTTGGTCAGCGAGGCGAAGATGGTGTTGTGGTCCACCCAGATGTTGGACGGCTGGCCGCTGGAATTGCCTTCCAGCGAGATCGAATCGGCGTCCTCGCCGCCGGGCAGCAGGCCGATGGTCATGTTGCGGATGATGACGTTGTGCGCATTGCCGACCACGCGCACGCCGAAGTTGGCCGAGGAGCCGTTCGCCCCCTTGATGGTGATGTCGCGCTTGTTCTTGATCTGCACGGTCTTGGCCGGCAGCTTCCATTGCGTGCATACGTCGGTGATGCTGGCGTAGTTGAAGCTGCCGGTGTAGTTGAGCACCAGGCCGCCGGAGCCGGCGTAGTTGTCGATCGCCGCCTGCATCGCCTCCATAGTGGCGACGTTGACCGGAATGGCGTTGCCGCCACCGGTGGTGTTGGCGCCGTAGCCGACCGGGCCGGCGAAGGCCGGGGCGGCGCCGACGGCCAGAGCGAGCGCCAGTGCGCCCCTGCGGAACTGCTGCTGCATGATGTTTCTCCCATCTGTCGCGATGAGTGCAGGACGCATGACAGTGCATGCATGCGCCGGCACGGGGCGTGGGGGCCGGCGGCATTCTTGGAATGCACGCGGCGGCCCGCGCAATCGCCGCGACGCAGAACTGGAACCCTGCGCTCCGTTCGCCGCGCGGGACAGGACAAGCGGACACGCACGGTCCGCAGGAGACAGACAGCGACAGCCGGGGACAGGCTTCCCGCACGCACGCTGCCTTGGACGCACCTCGCCGGCAACGACGGCGAACGGCCGTGCATCGCGCGCATCGCCATCGCCGTCGGCACACCGCGCAGGGACAAGCGCACGCCGGCGCTGCGCGGCCGCGAATGTTGCGGCCGCAGCACGTTTGCGCGGGCCATCCGACGCCGAACAGGCGCCGGATGGCCGCAACGCGCTCAGCTCACCGTGTCCAGGCGGTTGTCGCTGCGGTCGGCGTCGGGCAGCACATGGTCCGGATCCAGGGTCACGTGCAGCACCTTCTGCGTACTCGGCACCCGGATCTGCGGCTGGGTCTGCTGCATCCAGGTCTCCACCGGCACGCGCTGATCGAGATGGCTGCCGTCGGCGAAGTCGATGCGCAAGGTCGCCGGCATCACCAGCTTCTGGCGGCTGCCCAAGGTCACCAGCAGGCCCTTGGCCGGATCATGGTCGACGTAAGCGGCGGCGCGCACGCCCATGTCCAACTGCCAGTTGTTGAAATACCAGCCGCGCCACCACCAGCTCAGGTCCTCGCCGGCCTCGCTCTCCATCAGCCGGAAGAAATCCGACGGCGTGGGGTGCTTGTAGGCCCAGGCGGCGATGTACTTGCGGAACGCCGGATCGAAGCGCGCCGGGCCGAGGATCTGTTCGCGCAGCAGCACCAGGCCCAGCGCGCCCTTGAAGTAGGTCAGCGGATGCCGGTATTTCTCGCTGGTGGCGTCGGCGCGATCGAGCAGGGTCGGCGCCTGCGCGTCGGCCAGCAGCGGCAGGATCTCGTCCACCGGGTTGCCGCCGCCGGGCGCGTACTCGCCATCGCGCTTGGGCGCGAATTCGCCATGGTTGATCGCGTCGGAGGCGTAGACGTCGATGAAGGTGTTGAAGCCCTCGTCCATGAAGGCGTGGCGGCGCTCGTTGGAGCCGACGATCATCGGGAACCAGCCGTGGCCCAGTTCGTGCGCGGTGATCCAGAACAGTTGCTTGCCGCCGTCCTCCATGTCGTCGAAGACGATGCCTGGGTACTCCATGCCGGCGCCGTGGCCGCCCAGGTTCACCGCCGCCGGCCACGGGTACGGATACCACTGCGAGAAGTGTTCGATCGAGGCTTTGACGAACTCGGTGGAGCGGCCCCACTTGTCGCTGCCGACCGCGCTGCGCGGATACACCGACATCGCCAGCGCATGCTTGCCCTCGGGCAGGTTGATCCGCGCCGCATCCCAGACGAACGCCGGCGAAGCGGCAAACGCGACGTCGCGGGTGTGGTCCATGTGGAAGCGCCAGGTCTGGGTGCCGCTGGCGCTGGGCCGACTGGCCGGCGTGCCCACCTCATCGGCGCCGCGGATGGTCACCGTGCTGTCGCTGGCGGCGGCTTGCGCGAGGCGCTGGCGCTGGGTGGCGGTGAGCACCTGCGCCGGGTTCACCAGCTCGCCGGACCCGGCCACCAGGTAGTCCCACGGCACCGTCACCGCGTAGTCGAAATCGCCGTACTCCAGGTAGAACTCCGCACCCAGGTAGGGCTGGGTGTCCCAGCCGCGCAGGTCGTCGTACACCGCCATGCGCGGATACCACTGCGCGATCTCGTAGATGTCGCCATCGGCGGTGGGCGTGACCGCGGTGCGGCCGCCCCAGGTACCGGGCACGGTGTAGGCGTAGTCGATGTGCAGCTTGAGCGCCTTGCCGCTGGCCAGCGGCTGCGGCAGATCCACGCGCATGCGTGTGTCGTCGATCAGGAAGGTCGCCGCCACGCGCTTGCCGCCCTGCTCCAGTTCCACCTTGGCGATGCGGTAGCCCTCGGTGCTCTGCGGCGCGGGCCGGTCGGCACGCGCGGCGCGCAAGTTGCGGGCGCGGGCATCGCTGCGGTACAGGTTCTGGTCCAGCTGCAGCCACAGCACGTCCAGCGTGTCCGGGCTGCGGTTGCTGTAGGTGATGGTCTCCTGGCCGCGCAGCGTGTGCGTGGCCGGTTCCAGGGTGGCGTGCAGGTCGTAGTCGGCGCGGTTCTGCCAGTACTGCGGGCCGGGCACGCCGCCGGCGCTGCGGTAGGCGTTGGCCGGCTGCGGCAACTGCAGCGGTGCGAACAGCGCCTGCGGATCGTAGGTGCCGGCACCATCCGCGGCGGCGGCAGTGGCGGCATCGGCCTGGGCGGCGGCGACAAGGGAAACACAAGCCGCGGCGAACGCAGCGCGGCGCAGGACAAGGATCATGGTGGCGTCCGTGGGGAGGATCGCCGCCGATGGTAGGCCGATTGGGGATGGCGCGAATGTGCCGTTCGCCACCTTCGGCAGCGGATGCTCGGCAAGACGGGGTAGCAGCGGCTTCAGCCGCGATGGGCATTCCCGGTAAAGCCCGTCGCGGCTGATCCCCGAAAAGGGGACAAGCGCCGCTCCGACGACGACAGGACGACGCGCGCCGGGCTCAGCCCAGCAAGGTCTCCAGCACCGCCATGCGCACCGCCACGCCGTTGGCGACCTGGCGCAGGATGCACGACTGCGCGCCGTCGGCGACTTCGTCGGTGATCTCCACGCCGCGATTGATCGGCCCCGGATGCAGCACCACTGCATCCTTCGACGCGCGGCGCAGCCGCTCGGCGGTGAGGCCGTACTGGCCGTGATAGTCCTCCAGCGAGGACACCAGGCCTTCCTCCATGCGCTCGCGCTGCAGGCGCAGCATCATCACCGCGTCCACGCCGTCGAGCATGGCGTCGAAGTCCTCGCCGACCACGCAGCCGTCCAGGGTGTCGTCGTCGGGCAGCAGCGCGCGCGGGCCGCACACGCGCACTTCGCCGGCACCGAGGGTACGCAGCGCGTGCAGGTCCGAGCGCGCCACCCGCGAGTGCTTGACGTCGCCGACGATGACCAGCTTGAGCTTGGAGAAGTCGCCGCCCTTGGCGTGGCGCAGGGTCAGCATGTCGAGCAGGCCCTGGGTGGGATGCGCGCTGCGGCCGTCGCCGGCGTTGATCAGCGCGGTGCCCTCACCCGCCGCCTCGGCCAGACGCTCCACTGCGCCATCCTCGGGGTGGCGCACGACGAAGCCGCGCACGCCCATCGCTTCCAGGTTCTTCAGCGTGTCGCGCGCGGTCTCGCCCTTGCGCGTGGACGAGGTGGAGGCGTCGAAGTTCAGCACGTCGGCGCCGAGCCGCTGCGCGGCCAGCTGGAACGAACTGCGGGTACGCGTGGACGGTTCGAAGAACAGCGTGCACACCGCGGTGCCGGCCAGCACGTTGCGCTTGCCGACCCGACCCACCGCCGCGTCACGGATCTGCCCGGCGCGGTCCAGCAGTTGCAGCAGGGTCGCGCGCGGCAGCCCTTCCAGGGTCAGCAGGTGGCGCAGGCGCCCGTTCGAATCGAGTTGCGGATCAGTCATGGCGGGTCCGGGCAGTGGATCAGGGAGGGGGAATGGCGTCGTCGGGCGCGGCCAGCCAGCGCTCCACGATCACCGCGGCGGCCACCGCGTCCAGCGCGGCGGCGTCGCGGCGGCGCTTGCGGCCGGCGGCACGGTCCACCGCGAAGCGTTGCGCGGCCTCGACCGAACTGGAGCGTTCGTCGACCAGCACCACCGGCAGGCGGTAGCGCGCGCCCAGTTCGCGGGCGAAGGCGTGCGCGCGCTTGCGGTTGGGCTGGTCGGCACCGTCGAGGGTGAGCGGATCGCCGACCACCAGGCCGTGCGGCCGCCATTCGGCATGCAGGCGGTCCAGCGCCGGCCAGTCCGGCCCCTGCGCATGCACGTCGATCACCGCCAGCGCGCGCGCGCCGTTGCCGAAACAACTGCCGACGGCCACGCCGATGCGGCGGTGGCCGACGTCGAAACCGAGCACGGTGCCGTCGCGGCGGATCGTCGCGGGCGCGGCGCTGGCGGGCGCGGACGCGCCAGGCGCAGGCAGGCCGGACTCAGGCATGCCCGCTGTAGTCGGTGAGGCGGAACAGGTCCACGCCGATGCGCCCGGCCGCGGTCTGCCAGCGCCGTTCCAGCGGCAGCTCGAACAGCAGTTCGGCATCGGCCGGCGCGGTCAGCCAGCTGTTCTCGCCCAGTTCGTATTCCAGTTGGCCGGCGCCCCAGCCGGCGCAGCCCAGCGCGACCACCGCGTTGCGCGGTCCCTCGCCGCGCGCCATCGCCTCGAGCACGTCGCGCGAGGTAGTCAGGTACAGGCCGTCGGCGAACGCCAGGCTGGAATCCCAGCCGTGCGCGCCGTCGTGGATGACGAAGCCGCGCTCCGGATGCACCGGGCCGCCGCTGAGCACCACCTGCTCGCGCAGCGTGGCGTCGATGGTCTCGATGCCCATCTGCTCCAGCACTTCGCCCAGGGTGTATTCGGAGGCGCGGTTGACCACCACGCCCATCGCGCCGTTCTCGTCGTGCTGGCAGATCAGCGCCACGCTGCGGGCGAAGTTGGGATCGGACAGCGCCGGCAGCGCGATCAGCAGTTGGTTGGCCAGAGGCGTGGGCAAAGCGGACATGGCCCCATTCTATCGTCCCTCCCGCGTGCGCGCTGCCCGGGCTGCGGCGGGCTGCCATAATCCGCCCGACCGCGGCCGCGACCGGTCGCCCAGGAGCACGCACGCATGGACACGCCCCCCGACCTGCCACGCCAGACCCGCGCCTTCATCGTGCTGGTGGCCCTGCTGCAGGGCGCGCTGCTGTACCTGGCGCAGCGCGGCGCCGAGCGCGGCCTGTGGCCGTTCGGCTCCCTGGGCGGTCAGGTGTGCTGGTACACCCTGGTGCTGACCGTGCCGACCATGACCCTGCTGTCGGTGCGGCACCTGGGCGCGCTGCGCCTGTGGCAGCACACCATCGCAGTGGCGGTGCTGGTGGCGGCCGTGTCCGCCTGGGCGGTGTGGAACGCCACCGGCGCGCCCGGCCTGCGCCCCGGCCAGGTGCTGGGCCCGTTCGCTGCGACCCTGGCGCTGGCGATGTTCGTGCTGCTGCCGTGGCTGCAGTGCCGGCTGCAGCACGGGCGCTGGCAGGCGCCGTACCGCGACCTGTTCGAGCATGCCTGGCAGAACGCGCTGACCCTGGCGCTGGCGCTGCTGTTCGTGGGGATCTGCTGGCTGGTGCTGTGGCTGTGGGGCGCGCTGTTCGCGCTGGTCAAGCTGACCCTGTTCCGCGACCTGTTCCGGCAGACCGCCTTCGTCTACCTGGCCACCGGCACCATGTTCGGCCTGGGCATCCTGATCGGCCGCACCCAGCAGCGCGCGGTGCAGGTGATGCGGCAGATCCTGTTCGCGATCTGCACCGGGCTGCTGCCGCTGCTGGCGTTCGTGGCAGTGCTGTTCGCGCTGAGTCTGCCGTTCACCGGCCTGCAGCCGCTGTGGGAGACCCGGGCTGCGGCCAGCATCCTGATCGCCGTGGTGGCCACGCTGGTGGTCTTCGTCAATGCGGTGTACCAGGACGGCACCGCCGACGCGCCCTACCCGGCCTGGCTGCAACGGGTGATCGACGCCGGGCTGCTGAGCCTGCCGCTGTACGCAGGGCTGGCGCTGTACGCGCTGTGGCTGCGCATCGGGCAGTACGGCTGGAGTACCGAGCGCTTTGCCGGGGTGCTGGTCGCGGTGGTCGCCTGCGGCTACGCATGCGGTTATGCCTGGGCGGTGCTGCGCCCGGGCGCGCGCTGGCTGCAGCCGCTGGCGCCCGTGAACCGGGTGTTGTCGTGGGTGGTGATCGGCCTGGCGCTGGCGGCCAGCTCGCCGCTGCTGGATCCGTACCGCCTCGTCGTCGGCGACCAGTTGCAGCGCCTGGCCGACGGCCGCACCAGCGCCGCGCAACTGGACCTTGCCTACCTGCGCTTCGACAGCGGCCGCCGCGGCTACCGCGCGGTACAGGCGCTGCGCGAGGTGCCCGCGTTCGCCGACGACCCGGTGCAGCGCGAACGCCTGCAGCGGATGCTGCAGCGCCAGCAGCGCTGGGGCGGCGACAACGAGGATGCGCCGCGCAGCACCGATCCGCTGCAGGTGCGCCAACGCATCGTGCCGGCCGCCGGCAGCGCCGAGCCCGACGCCGCGTGGTGGCAGGCGCTGCTGGCCGGCAAGATCGAGGACGGCAATTGCCGGCGCGAGGGCGCGCAGTGCGTGGCGCTGCGCCGCGACCTGGATGGCGATGGCCACGACGACGTGCTGCTGTGCAATGCCAGCGCCGGCTACGGCGTCGAATGCCGGATCCACACCGACCCGGGCAGCGGCTGGCGCGACGTGGCGCGGACGCATTTCTTCCCGCGCCACGGCGACAACGCCGAGGCGCTGTACCAGGCACTGCGCGACGGCAAGCTGCAGGTGCTGCCGCGGCGCTGGCCCGACCTGCAACTGCCCGGCACCCAGCGGACCGAGCTGTACCCCGCCGACCCCAACGACCAGATCGACTGACGGACACCCGCCGCATGAGCAGCTACTGCGATATCGCCCCCGGGCACCCGGTGCACGGCCACTACCACGACCACGAGTACGGCGTGCCGCAACGCGCCGAAGCCGACCTGTTCGAGCGGCTGGTGCTGGAGATCAACCAGGCCGGTCTGAGCTGGGAGCTGATGCTGAAGAAGCGCGCCGGCTTCCGCGCCGCCTACGCCGGCTTCGACGTGGACACGGTGGCGGCCTTCGGCGAGGCCGACGTGCTGCGCCTGCTCGGCGATGCCGGGATCATCCGCAACCGGCTCAAGGTGCAGGCGGCGATCCACAACGCGCAGGTGATCCAGCGCCTGCGGGCCAGCCACGGCAGCTTCGCCGCCTGGCTGGACGCGCAGCATCCGCGCAGCAAGGTCGAGTGGATCAAGCTGTTCAAACGCACCTTCCGCTTCACCGGCGGCGAGATCACCGGCGAGTTCCTGATGAGCCTGGGCTACCTGCCCGGCGCGCACCGCGAAGATTGCCCGGCGTTCGCGCGCATCGCGCAGCTGGATCCGCCGTGGATGCGCAGCGCATGAACGGCGCCGCAGCACCTGCTGCGCCTGCACGCTTCGCCGCCGCACCACGGTGGATGCCACGGATACGGCCGACATCGTGGGCGACGGCGGCGCTGCTCGCACTGGCCGCATGCCCGGCGCCCGCGCATGCGGCCGCCCCCGGGACGGCGACGCTGCCGCAGGTACTCGAGCAGCTGCGCCGCGAGATCGAGGCCGAACCGGCCAGCAACCCCACGCCGATCGACACGGTGCTACAGCGCCATGAGGACACCACTGGCGTGAGCTTCGACCTCGCCGCAGCGGGCGCCGCAGCCGCGCCACTCGTGCAACCGGCCGGCGTCACCGCAGACGAATGGCAAGCGGTGCGCACATACATGGGTGACGCCGGCACCGCGCAGGACGACGTTTCCGAAAACGGCGACGACCACTACACCCTGCTCGATCTTGACGAAGACGGGCAACGCGATCTGGTGATCACATCCTATGTCGGCGGCACTGGCCTGTTCACCGAGATCACCGTGCTGCGCCGCGACCCCGTACACGGCTTCCTTGCCCTGCCCAACACCGCACCCGACACAGCGCCGGCGACAGGCACCTTCAGCATCAACGGCCGCGGCAGCGATCAGACCCTGTACTGGCTGCGCATCGACGGCCGCAGCTATGCCGCCTATCGCGACGGCGACTACTTCCAGGACACGCTGACGCTGTCGCGCCCGCTATCGCCGCTGCCGCAAGAGCACAGCAGCTCCCGCGTGCTGCAGGTGCGCTACCGCTATCGGCATACGCTGGCGCCTGCGCCAGATACTGCGAACGCCACGACCGAAGAGCAGGACGCCGCACGCTGGCTGACGCAGCACCCGCAACTGCGCGCGGTCGCGGACCGGGAGTTGCAGCGCCTCGGCTTCGACGCACAGGGCCGGCAACGCCGGCCGAACCCGGACGCGCGCTGCCCGGTTCCAGCAGCGACCAGCGACCCCGAAGAACGCGCGCAATGGCCGTGGCACGGGCCCGGTCACTATACGTTCGACTATGTCGCCGACATACGCCTGCGGCACGGATCGGATTGCTACAGCGCCAGCATCGTCGCCTTCCGCAGCAGCAACCTGACCTCCTACGCTGCCTGCTGTGCGCTGTGGCTGTACGCCGCGCCCGGCGAGCAGGCGGTGACCTTGCCGCTGCTGTCCAAGCGCGAGCGCAGCAGCGTCAGGCTGACCACGGCGGCACCGCCCGCGCAGTGAACGTGGGCGGATTACCGCGGCTCCGTCGCCACCTGCTCGCGCGCGATGCAACGGAAATGCGCCCCCGCTGGGTCACGCCGGAAACGGCGGCGTTGGCAAGCGAGCACGGATGGTGCGGGGGGCAGCCCCATACCGCCGGCAAGTGGTTGGCGTTGAAGGAATCTGAGCGCCGGCGTCCTCTACCGCTCGCGCACGGCGTGGCGGTCGGCATCACCCCGCCAGCCGCGCCTGCCAGAACGGCGCCTGCGCCCAACGCCGCTCGCGCGCGTACAGCGCCCCGCGTTCGCGCAGGTAGGCGCGGAAGCGCGCGAACACGCCCTCCTGGTACGCCGCCAGCGGCGCCGGGCCGGCACCCTGCAGATGCGCTGCCAGTGCGTGCGCGGCGGCCTCGCCGTCCTGCAGGGCCTTGACGATGCCGTGCGCGGTCAGCGGATCGTAGGCGCTGGCCGCGTCGCCCACTGCCAACCAGTCGGCGCCCACCACGCGGCTGAGAATCGCCGACGGCCCCAGTGCGGCGATCAGGCCATCGGCCTCGGGTGCGCACGCCGCGCCCTGCGCCAACCACTGCGCGACATGCCGGGTCTGGTGCGCCACCCCCAGCCACACGTCGCGGTCCAGGTACTGCCGTTGCCGGCGCGGCTCCAGCGCCAGGGCCAGCATCAAGCGCTCATGCGGCAACTTCGCCGCATACCACCAGCCGTCGGCGCAGGCCTCCAGCAAGGCCTGCGACGGAATCGCCTCGGCCCGCTCCAGCGCGAACACACCGGCGACGAAGGCCAGGCAATCCACCTCGTTGCGGGCAACGCCCAGCCGCCGCACCGCCGCGGCGGCGATGCCGCTGGCGTCCACCAGGAACCCGGCGCGCAGCCGGCGCACGCCGCCCTGCTCTTCGTGCAGTTCCAGCACGTGATCGCCATCGGCGGCGCGGCCGACCGCGCCCAGGCGCAGGCCGCGCAGCAGCGTGCCGCCCTGCGCCGGCACCGCCGCGGCCAGCATCGCGTCGAAGGCGGCGCGGTCCACGTGCCAGCCCTTGCCCTGGCCGGCGACGATGAAATCGTTGTAGCCCAGCTCCGGCCGGCCCCAGCTGGCGCAACTGCCGGCCGAGGCCAGCGGCCGCTGCGCCAGGAACGCGTCCCACACGCCCAGCCGCTGCAGCGCCGCACTGGCGGTCGGCGCCAGCGCCTCGCCCAGCCGCCAGCCTGCGGCGCGGCCCATGTCGACCACGACCACGTCCCCGACCCCGCGCGCGGCCAGCGCCAGCGCCGTGGCGCAGCCGGCCGCGCCGCCGCCGACGATGGCGACGGCGCAGCGGTCGTGCGCGCTCATCGGCGTGTCCCGTCCAGAGACGTCCATCTGCTCCCGAGGTCCGGGCTCATCACACCTTCGGATCGACCGGCATGTTCGCCATCGGCCACGGCGCCACGAACTCCTGGCCCGGATCGAACTGGCTCGCCACTTCGAGGAACAGCTCGGCCGGGTACGGCGGCTTGCCGGAAACCTGCGCGATCTGCGCGCCACTGATGACGAAGCCCACCTTGGACCAGTTGGCGACGAAGTCCGCGTACGCCTGGAAGCGTCCGGCCCTGGTCGGATACGGACTGTCGGTGCCTTCGCCACGCACCGAATAGACCTGCGGCCCCAGGTACCAGGTGTCGTCGTCGGGGTCGACCTGGCACAGCGCCGCCGGGTAGACCGCGAACGGCCGCTCGGCCGGCCACGACCAGAACAAGGTGTTGTTCGGATTGACGGTCTGCTGCCCCGGATTGGGATCGGGCAGATGGGTGGCGCAGGAGTTGTAGTCGGTGTGCCAGGGCACCGACATGAACTTGGACAGGTCGCCCGGCTCCACCGGATGCGTTTGCAGCGGCACATAGCCGAAGCTCAGGAACGCGCTGCCCTGATTCGCTTTGCTGTAGTCCAGCGGCGCCTGGTTGATGCGGAACGGCCCGCAATCCTGGGCCTTCCAGTCCTGCACGTAGAGATTGACGTCGCGGATCGGGAACGACACCTCGATGCCCGGGCTGTAACGCCCGCCCAGGCAGTTCTGCAGGGTGACCCGGTCCAGCGCTTCGCCAGGGCCCAGCACAGGTGCGCCGCCCTGCACGTAGTTCTTGCCGTGCCACTGGCTCAGCAGGAAGTACTGGGTGGAACTGACGCTGAGAAAGCTCTTCTGCGCATCGCCCAGCGACAGCGGCATCATCGGCGAGCCGGTCTCGGTGTCGGCGGCGGAGGCCGGGTCGCGGATCAGCGTCTTCAGGTTGGGAATCTTCGCGCTCGGATCGTCGGTGGGCTGGATCTGCCCGATCATGTCGTGGCCCTTGACCGCTCCCGACGGCAGATTGGTGTTCCAGCGCTGCAGCATCGCCGCGTGGAAGATCGGCTGGATGTCGTCGCTGAAGGATGGCTGGTAGGTGGCGACGAACGCGTTGTTGGCATACAGCGACGGCACCAGGCCCAGTGCGCGCACCCACACGTCGTAGACGTCGTCCCAGGTGGACACCACGTTGCGGGTCTGCGGCGCATAGCCCGGATCGCCGGTGACGTACCAGGCACCCTGCACGCTGGCGGTGGATCCGTCGTTGAAGATCAGCACGGCATTGACCGGGCCATCGGCCGCGTCGTCGTACCACAGGCCGTTCTCGGTCGCGTCCTCCAGCGGCGGATAACTGCCATCGGCCCCGATCACTGCCGAGGTGCGGGCGAAGCCGCCGGCCACGATCAGCGCACCGTTGGCCTCCACGCGCATGTCGCCCAACGAATCGAGTTTGCCGAGCGGTTCGTGCAGCGTATGGAACATCGAGGGAAAGCTGACCGGATAGGCCGGCTGGGGGTGGATCGTGCCGCTGGCATCGGCGTAGCTGGCGGTGCTGGTCATGTCGAAGCCAACCACGGCGCTGCCCGCCGCGGCGGCGCTGAGCGCGCGCGGACCCGGATCGATCACCAACTGCCGCAGGCGCGTCGGATCGTTGGGATCGGCCGGATCGGCCGCGCCCGGGTAGTCCGGATTGCGCAGCTCCAGCACGCCGGGCTCCTCGTAGGCGCCGATGCCGCGAAACTGGCCACCCTGGCTCACCGTCGAATAGTTGTTGAGCTTCTTGTTGGCCAGATGCACGGTCCACACGATGTCCTTGACCGTCTTGCCGTCGATCGTGCTGCCGACGTCCACGCGCACGCCGCCGCCATTGGGATAGCTGCCGGAACTGCCGCTGGGGTAGGCGTAGATGTGGAAGCGTGCGGCCTGGCGCTTGACGTTGCCGGCGGCGTCGCGGAACTGCTCGGCGGTGATCGGCGTGGACTCGGTGCCGGGCTGCACCGGCAGCCCGCCCATCAGCCCGTCGGCACCGCGGGTGCCGGCCGCGGTCACCGGTGCGAGATAGAACTCCTGGCTGTCGCCAACGCGGCCGATGCCGATTGCCGGATGCACGCGAAACACGTTGCTGGTCATGGTGACTTGCTCCTGATCCGGATGAGAGGGGCGCGCCTCAGCGCGGCGTGGCCGGCCGCGCCGCCGGCGGGGCCTTCTGCGGCAACTGCGCCTGGAAGTAGTCGTTGATCACCACATGGCTGATGTTGACGTTCAGCCCCGGCAACGACTGCGCGCGCGGATCGGGCGAAATCACCTGGGTGGTGTTGTGGCAGGCGAAGCAGTTGTTCTGCGTGCTCTGCACCTGGGTGAAGGTCTCGATGGTGGAATTGGACAGCTTGATCGAGCCGGTGAGCAGCGGCGGCGCACCTTCGGGTGTCGGCGAGGGAATGCATTCCAGGGCCGAACCCGGCTGGAACGTGCAGTTGGGCGCCAACGCATCCTTGGCCACGAACCAGATCGCGCCGACCTCGAAGTAGTTCTTCCACACGTCGTTCAACTGGCTCTGCACCGAGGTGTTCATCGACTGGATGTTGGCGATGTTGCAGTCCTGGCCGCTCGGGCACGGCTTCTGCCCGCCGTACGGCACCATGCGGCAGACCTGGGTCACCGGGCTCAGGGTCTGGGTCTGCGCGTTCAAGGTCAGCGCACCGGCACCGGCGGCGTTGACGTTGCACTGTTCGATCGGGGTACCGGCCTTGTAGAAGGTCCAGTCCTTGTCGGAGACGGGCTGGCCCGGATTGAGCGACGTGTCCACATCCGGTGCATTGTCGCGGTGCTCGAACGTGGCCCAGATCATCTCCGGATGGCCGGCGACCGTGCCGCCGATGTGGAAGCCGACCAGCGCCACGGTCTGGGTTTCGGTGTCGCCGGTGGCGATGATCTTGCCCTTGCGCATGCCCAGCTTGGCGATCTGCGCCTGGCGGGTATAGAACGTGGATACGTCCTCGCCCGGCTGCACCACTTTCCACGCTGCCTTCAGGGTCATGCTGCCGACCGGAAATGCCGCCGTCGGATCGAAGGCACGCAACGCCTTCGGATCCTGCAGGTGATTGCTGGCGATGAACTGGCCGAACACGTCGTTGGAATGGATCGAGTAATAGACCGCGCGCCCATGCCGATCCACCAGCACGCCGTCCGGGCCCGCCTGATCGATCAGTTCGACGGTGCGCGCCTGCTGCGAGCGGCCGATCAACGGATCGAGGACGCCGTCGGCAACGCCGCCGATGCCGTCGCTGGACATGCTCAGGAAGCGCGGCTGCCCGCCCACGTCCTGGGTCAGCCACAGGAACGTATTCCACGACCACTGATGGAACTCGCAATTGCTGCTGGACGCGAAGCCCGCCGAATCCGGCGCCGGCGTTTGCGCATGCGGGAACCACGACGGCGCAGGCGGCCCCGGCGGCGTGCAGGCCGCTGCGCCTGGCGCGGGTCCCGATCCGGATCCCGCCACCGGCATGGGTGTCGGCGTGACCGTCCCGCCACCGCTGCCGGGCTTCGATCCCGACCCAGGATTCACGGCAGAGCACGCCGCGACCACCACACAGACCAATGCTGCGAATCCCGCACGTTTCATCGCACTGCCCCTCGTTCCGTGGAAAAGCTGTAAGCGCCGGCATCCGTCGCGGCGCGCCGGACAGGCGGCACCGCGCCGCCGCGCAAGCGCGGCGTCGAACATCGTGGTGAACGTCATGCAGGTGGGATCGCGCTCCCCGCGATCGCCTTGCGCCGTCCGTGCGCACTCATCCTTTCTTCGACAGCAGCATGCGCTGCGTCACACTTGGACAGCAAGGCTGTTTCGTAGACACCGCGGCAATTCCGTAGACACTTGCCGTCATGCACGGGCGACGCCGTGCCCAGCACAGTGCAGCGGCACGCCGATGGACGGCAGGCATTGCATGCATGTCCTGCATGACCAAGCGCAACACGGGCAGATCGCGCGACGTTCGCGCCCCCGCAAGGAACCCCGCGTGCTGCGATGCGCGGGTTGCCGATCGCGCGACGGCGACCGGCGGCGGACCTCACACGCCCATGTAGCGTCCGGCGCGGTGGTTGAACATCAGCACCAGGCTCAGCACCACCGCGCCGATCGCCGAGTACAGCACCTGCTGCGGCGCCAGCAGCCAGAACGCCACCGCCATCAGCGCCGCGTCGAAGCTCATCTGCACCTTGCCCGCGCTCCAGCCGCGGCTGCGTTGCAGGTAGACCGCGAGGATGCCGACGCCGCCGAGGCTGGCGCGGTGGCGGATGAAGAACAGGATGCCCAGGCCGACCAGCGCGCCGCCGACCAGTGCCGAGAACAGCGGCGTCATCGTCGCCCATTGCGCCCAGCGCGGCAGCAGGTCGGTCAGCAGGCCGCAGGCGGCGACCGCGACGAAGGTCTTGAGCGTGAATTCCCAGCCCATGCGCCGCACCGCCAGCCAATAGAACGGCAGGTTGACCAGCACGAACATCAGCCCGAAGTTCCAGCCCAGCGCGTAGTGCAGCAGGAAGGCTACGCCGGCCATGCCGCCGATCATCAGCCCGCCATGGGCGAACACCGCCAGCCCCAGCGAGGCCACCAGGGTCGCCAGCAGCATACCCTGCACGTCCTCGGCCACGCTGTGGCGCAGCGCGCGCGCATCCTGCACGGTGCCGGCCGAATCCGGCGGCGGGGTCAGCGGTCCGGCGGTGACGACGGTGCCGTCGTCGGGCAACGGGTCCAGGTCCGGACGCAGATCGGAATCGGGAAGGCTCACGGGAGGGGGCACAGCGTGGGGGGCGGTATTAGACACCAGGCGAGGGGTGGTTGCATATGAAACTTTGAAGACTCGCAGCGGATCGCCCCTGCCGCGTGTCGATGCCGGATGCCGCCCCTGTGGCCTCCCCGATTCCGCCTGGCGTTCGTGACCTATCGCTGCGGCAGAGCGATGTGGACGGGGAGGCCGACGGTCACCGCCCTCACCATCGAGATCACCACCAGCAGCACCACCGGCCCGGCGATGGCCAGCCACGTCCACGTCCAGGCGTTGAACCGCTCCGCCGCGCTGCGCGGCAGCCCGCGCGCCTGCTTGAACCGCGCCAGGCGCTGGTTGACCAGCACGACCGGCGTCCACGTCAGCAGCGTCAACAGCGACAACGCGGAGGGCCACGCGCCCAGCAGGCTCAGGCAGACATAGGCCAACGCCGGCCCCAGCCAGCCGACCAGTGCGCCACGCTGCGCGCCGACGATGCGTTCCAGCTCGCGAAAGCAGGCGAATACCCAAAGCAGCGAGAACACCGAGCGCCACACCGGCGAGATGCGTCGTCGCCCGGACAGCAGGCGCAAGGCGCGCCAGTTGCGGTAGAACCAGTACAGCGCATACCAGCCGAAGCTGGTCGCGCACAGCAGCGCCAGCTTGGCCGCCGAGGGCGCGAACAGCGTGGACAGCGGGTCGGCGGGTGCCGCAGCGGCCGCGGTGTCAGGCAGCGCGGCGACCGGGGCGGCGTAGGGGTTGTCGGTTTGCATGGCTCGCATTCTGGCGCACCGTCCCCTCATCCGCCCCTTCGGGGCACCTTCTCCCGGTGGGAGAAGGAACAGCTAAAGCCCCTCTCCCACCGGGGCGACAGGGTGCGGCCTGCGCGCCACTGGCGCGCGCCCGCTGGAGCGCCCGCGCCGCAAGCGCGGGCCGGGGCGCGGAGCGGGGGTTGGGGTGAGGGTACGGCGCGAAGCGTCTCGCAGCGCCAGGACGCACGAGGCTGCGCCCGTACCCTCATCCGCCCCTTCGGGGCACCTTCTCCCGGTGGGAGAAGGGAGCAATCAGCGCACAGCCACCGCGCGGCGCTGCCGCTTGTCCGCGTACATCTCCGCATCGGCGCGTTCGAGAAGTTCCTCCAGCGCCTCCGCGTCCAGATCCCGGCGGTGGCACAGGGCCAGGCCGAAGCTGGCCGACAGTGCGGTTGCGAATCCGTCGTCGTCGCCGGGCTTGGCAAGCGCACCGCGCAACGCGTCGATCAGCCCCTGCGCCCTCTCCGGCGTAGTCAGCGGCAGGTAGAGCGCGAACTCGTCGCCGCCCCGGCGCCCCAGCAACTGGCCCGGCCGCAGGCAGCGCCGGCAGCGCTTGACGAAGGCACGCAGCGCCGCATCCCCGGCGGCGTGTCCGAACTGGTCGTTGATCGCCTTGAGGTTGTCCATGTCGGCGACGATCACCGCCAGCGGACGCGGGTCCTGCGCGGCCAGTTGCAGATCGTTGAGCACCTGCTCCAGGAATCCGGTGCGCGACAGCGCCGCGGTCACCGGATCGCGCACCAGCGCATGGCGCAGCCGCGTGTTGTCGGCATAGAGCCCGGGGACGGCCAGGCCGAAGTAGCTGTTCGCCGCCAGGCTGATCATGGCGAACTGCAGCGCGAGCGCCTGCGCCTCGAGCCGCAGCAACGGCGTGGCCACGGCAATCAGCAGGCTGAAGGCCGCGATCGCCACCAGCGCCTGCAGCATCCCGTGGGTATGCACGATCCACAACTGGATCACCACCACCACGAACAGCGCGAACACCACGGCCGGCTGCCGCGGCAACGCCGCCGCCAGCGCCATCACCGCCAGGGTGACGCCGAGCAGCAACGCGAGCTTGACCAAGTAGGCAGAGACGCTTCCGGCCGGCGCGACCATCCCCGACAGGCGCGGGATACCCGGCTGCGGCACGATCTGCAGCCACTCGGCCAGGCGCAGCACCCCGACGATCGCCAGCGGGCCGAGCGCCAGCAGGCCGGCGTAGTCGCCGATCGCCCACGGGATCAACTGCGCCAGCATGCTCGGCAAGTCGATGGCGCCGGTGACGGCCAGCCCCGCGCCGCCCAGGCAGGCAGACAGCAGCGACGCCACACCGCCCCCCAGGATGAAGCAGGTGACCACACGTGGCAGGCTGCTCGAGGACACCCCGCGGCCGACCAGGCGCAGCAGCCAGGCCAGGCCGCCCCAGACGCAGAACTGCTGGGCGGTGAACAACAGCGCGTATCCCAGCACCGCCCGACCGGGGACGACGGGATGGCCGCTGGTGCGATAGAAGCTGAGCAGCGTGGCCAGCACGCAGGCAATGGCGATCGCCGGCGCACCGCGCCAGCCCAGCACCATGAACGTGGCCAGCGTCACCGCCACCGGCGGGAACCACAGGCTCGCATGCGGCTGATAGTCCAGGACCCGCGCCAACTCGAAGACCGCCAGCCACGCCCCCACCAGCACCACCGACAGCACCAGCAGCGCGCCGGGACGGCGCGGCGCCGCGACGCGCGTACGAAACGGCGCCTCGGCGTCCCTGCCTGTCATCCATCCGACTCCGCACGGCCACGGCCGATCGCCGAACCGGGGCCGACGAAGGCGGTGACCGAGCCGTCGTCGCTGCCGCCCACCACCACGGTGGCACCGCTGTTCAGCCGGATCGGCCAGCTCATGTTGTCCGTGCCATAGGACCAAAGCGCCGTGCCGTCGACCGCGTTCCATAGGGTGAACCCGCCGGGCGTCCCATCGGGATGGCCATCGGCCAGCCCCAGCCAGCGCCCGTCAGGGTCGAACGCCAGGCAGTTGGGCGAGTGCGCGCTGTGCGCGGTCCACTGCAGCGTCGCAGCGGTGCCGGCATCGGCGTACACGGCGACGACGCCACCGCCCTTGAGATTGCCTGCGATCGCGGCCTTGTTGCCGGCGCGATCGCAGGCCACCCCGTAGATGGTGGTGGCGCCCTCGGGCACCGTCTCGGTCCAGGCCGGCCCAGGCGTTTTCTGGAACGCCGCCACGTCGAACGCGTACAGCGTGCCGTCGCTGGCGCCGGCATAGGCCCTGCGCCCATCGCCGGACAGCACCGCGCCGTGGGTGTAGGCGCCGTTGGGCAACTGCCAGCGCGCCAGGGCCGTCGCTTGTCCGGACGTGATCGAGAACAGGACGATCTCGCCGTGATAGCTGGCCACAAGCCCGGTGGCACCGTCTGCGGCGATGCCCGTGGCGACCACGGTGTCGCCCTTGCCGCTCAGGGCGATGCACACGGGCGCACCGAAGGACGCGTCGCCCTCGCGGCAGAACAGATAGCCCTGCTCGGCCCCGGCCAGCAACGTTTGCCCACGCGCGTCCAGCGACACCATGTTGCCGCGACCGGGGAGCGCATAGGACAGCAATTCCTTCCCGCCCGAGACCGCCCAGGCACCGATGAAGCCGGCGTACGGTTGCTGGCTCTTCCAGCCACAGCTGGCCATGGTGCCCCCGTCCCCCGCGACATCGACCCAGTACACGCCCTGCCAGCCTTCGAATTCCTTCTTCAGCAGCAGGTTGCCGGCCCCATCCCAGGCGTAGGTGCCGTAACACCCTTGCTGATCGTTGCCGACGTCGCTGCGCGTGGCAGCAGGCGCGATACGCTCGAAGACCTTGCGCTGCTCGACAGGCACTGCGTCCAGCCCGGACGTCTGCGTCGTATCGCTGTAATCGTGGAAGAAGGTGCCGGCGACGATGACATTGCCATCGTCGGACACCGCCACGGAATTGATGTAGTCGCCGGCATGCGGCTCGTTCGACCAAAGCACTTCAGGCAGTTCGTTCATGGCGGCTTCCCTCCCTTCGGCTGACGCGTCCACGATGGACCGACGACGGACGCTTGATTGAAAACTCGACACCCGCACAAGAACGCGAGACAACTGGCGCGATCCTGGTTCCGCACCGGCGCACCCTGCGGCCGGCCCTGCGCTCGCCCACCAGGCTCAGCGCACCTCGGCGATCTCGACCCCGTCCAGGCCCTGCGCCAGGGTGCGCGCGTCGCCGCCCTGCGCCAGCTTGATGCGCAGGCGCACCTCGTTCTGCGAATCGGCGTGGCGCAGCGCATCCTCGTAGCTGATCTCGCCGGCCTGGTACAGCTCGAACAGGCTCTGGTCGAAGGTCTTCATGCCCAGGTTGGTGGACTCCTTCATCACGTCCTTGAGCTTGTGAATCTCGCCCTCGCGGATGTAGTCCTGCACCAGCGGCGTACCGAGCATGATCTCCATGGCCACGCGGCGGCCCTTGCCGTCCGGGGTCGGGATCAGCTGCTGCGCGACCACGCCGCGCAGGTTCAGCGACAGGTCCATCAGCAGCTGGCTGCGGCGGTCCTCGGGGAAGAAGTTGATGACGCGGTCCATCGCCTGGTTGGCGTTGTTGGCGTGCAGGGTGCACAGCACCAGGTGGCCGGTCTCGGCGAAGGAGATGGCATGGTCCATGCCCTCGCGGGTGCGCACCTCGCCGATCATGATCACGTCCGGCGCCTGGCGCAGGGTGTTCTTCAGCGCGTTCTCCCAGCTGTCGGTGTCGATGCCGACCTCGCGCTGGGTGATGATGCAGCCCTCGTGCTTGTGCACGAACTCGATCGGGTCCTCGATGGTGATGATGTGCCCGGTGGAGTTCTGGTTGCGGTAGCCGATCATAGCCGCCAGCGAGGTCGACTTGCCGGTGCCGGTGGCGCCGACGAAGATGATGATGCCGCGCTTGGTCATCGCCAGGGTCTTGATCACCGGCGGCAGGTTCAGCTCGTCCACGCTGGGAATGCGCGTCTCGATCCGGCGCAGCACCATGCCGACCTGGTTGCGCTGGTAGAAGCAGCTGACGCGGAAGCGCCCGACCCCGGCCACGCCGATGGCGAAGTTGCACTCGTGGGTCTTCTCGAACTCCTCGCGCTGCGCCGGCGTCATCACGTTCAGCACCAGGTCGCGGCTCTGCTGCGGGGTCAGCGGCGTCTGCGTGATCGGGGTGATCTTGCCGTGCACCTTGATCGCCGGCGGCATGCCCGAGGTGATGAACAGGTCCGACGCCTTCTGGTGCGCCATCAGTTTCAGGAAGGAGGTGAAGTCGATGGTGCTCATGGTCGGCTCCTTCGGAGCTGAGAATCGGGAATGGAGAATCGGGAATCGCAGCAGCGGGCATCCGGAAGCGGGAAGGATGGGGCGGTTGCTCTTCCCATTCCCGATTCCCTATTCCCGATTCCCGGCCTCACTCGAACAATCGTTTGTCCTTGGCGTACTCGCGGGCCTGGTTGCGGGTGATCAGGCTGCGCTTGACCAGGTCCTGCAGGTGCTGGTCCAGGGTCTGCATGCCGTTCTGCTGGCCGGTCTGGATCGCCGAGTACATCTGCGCGACCTTGTCCTCGCGGATCAGGTTGCGGATGGCGGGGGTGCCGACCATGATTTCCCAGGCCGCGGTGCGGCCGCCGCCGACCTTCTTCAGCAGCGCCTGCGAGATCACCGCGCGCAGCGACTCGGACAGCATCGAGCGCACCATCGGCTTCTCGCCGGCGGGGAACACGTCGATGATGCGGTCGATGGTCTTGGCCGCCGAGCTGGTGTGCAGGGTGCCGAACACCAGGTGGCCGGTTTCCGCCGCGGTCAGCGCCAGGCGGATGGTTTCCAGGTCGCGCAACTCGCCGACCAGGATGATGTCCGGGTCTTCGCGCAACGCCGAGCGCAGCGCCTCGTTGAAGCCGTGGGTGTCGCGGTGCACCTCGCGCTGGTTGATCAGGCACTTCTGCGAGGTGTGCACGAATTCGATCGGATCCTCGACGGTGAGGATGTGGCCGTACTCGTTCTTGTTGATGTAGTCGATCATGCCGGCGAGCGTGGTCGACTTGCCCGAGCCGGTCGGCCCGGTGACCAGGATCAGGCCCTGCGGCTGGTCGATCAGCTGGCGGAAGATCGGCGGGCAGCCGAGGTCTTCCAGGGTCAGCACTTCCGAGGGAATGGTGCGGAACACCGCGCCGGCGCCGCGGTTCTGGTTGAACGCGTTGACGCGGAAGCGCGCCAGGCTGGGAATCTCGAAGGAGAAGTCGACCTCGAGGAACTCCTCGTAGTCGCGGCGCTGCTTGTCCGACATGATGTCGTAGACAAGCGCATGCACCTGCTTGTGGTCCAGCGCCGGAATGTTGATGCGGCGGACGTCGCCATCGACCCGGATCATCGGCGGCAGGCCCGCGGACAGGTGCAGGTCGGACGCCTTGTTCTTGACCGAGAACGCCAATAGTTCAGCGATATCCATACGCTGCTTTTCCCCTTGGGCTGCGACTGGAAGGATGATTCCCCGGCCGGCAGTATAGCGCCCTTCCCTTTGCCGGAACGCCGCCGTGCCCCTCTCTCCGCTGCAACAGATTCGCCTGGACATGGACCGTGCCGCCGACGCCGCAGGGCGCCCGCACGCGCAGTTGCTGGCGGTGTCCAAGACCCAGCCGGCCGAGGCCGTGGCGGCGCTGGCCGCGCAGGGGCAGCGCGCCTTCGGCGAGAACTACGTGCAGGAAGCGGCGGCCAAGATCGCCGCGCTGGCCGAGGCCGGACTGGAATGGCATCTGATCGGCCACCTGCAGTCGAACAAGGCCGAACAGGCGGCGACGCTGTTCGACTGGGTGCAGACCGTGGACCGGCCCAAGCTGGTCGCCGCCCTGGCCAAGGGCCGCGCGGCAGCACCCGAACGCGCGCCGCTGAACGTGCTGATCCAGGTCAACATCGACGACGAGGCCAGCAAGCATGGCTGCCAGCCCGACGCCGTGGACGTGCTGGCCGCGGCCATCGCCGCGCAGCCGGCGCTGTTGCTGCGCGGGCTGATGGCCATTCCCGCGCCATGGCCGGAGGCCGAACGCCGCATCGACGCGTTCGCGCGCATGCACGCCCTGTTCGCGCGGCTGCGCACCGCCCACCCGCAGGTCGACACCTTGTCGATGGGCATGAGCGGCGACTTCGCCGACGCCATCGCCGCCGGCGCCACGATGGTGCGGGTCGGCACCGCCCTGTTCGGCGCGCGCGGTCCGCGCGCTTCCGGCTGAACCGGCTGCTGCCGCGCCGCATTACCGCAGTGCCCGTGACACCGTGATGATTTGTCTACGGCCGCTTCAAAAACGATTCACCAACATCGGAATTCTGTCGTAGGCGATCTCGTTGAAAACCATAGAATTTCGGGATGAATGAAAGGTTCGCGCCGACAGCGCTTCCTGAACCATGCGACACGGTTGCAAACCGTTAATTCAGTCACGTTTCAGACGCACGCGCTTCGCTTCCATGGCGGCCGACCGCGGGTACTCCGCAGTCCATTGCCGAATGCGCTCGGCTCGAACGAGGTCACAGATGCAAGCATCCACCCGATTGCTGTTCGCCTCCTGCGTCATTGGTCTGCTGCACGTCCCCGCGGCCATGGCCGCGCCGACGGCGACGCCGGCCTGGACCAACGAAGAAGCGATGATGTCGCCCGCGGAAGTCCAGGCACGCACCGCCTGGCGCGAAACCATGGCGCATCAACCAACGCCGGCGGAAGGCTGCTTCCATGCCAACTTCCCCGATACGCAGTGGCAAACGGATGTCTGCAAGACCCTGACCCGCCGCGTGCATCCGATCCCGCACAAGATCCTGTTCGGCGCCACCGAGACCACCGGCAACGGCTACGACTACGCGCTGCGTTCCAGCAGCCTGATCAGCAAGGTCGTGGGCAGCTTCCCGCAGGTGACCGGCGTGACCTCGGAGAAAGGCGTGGGCGTGGCCTCCTTCGGCGGCGGCGGCATCCTCGGCCCGAACGAGTACTCGCTGCAGATCAACTCCAACTACAACGCCACCACCAGCGTCTGCGGCGGCCGCTCCGGCTGCACCGTGTGGCAGCAGTTCGTCTACGCCACCGACTACGAGACCCAGGGCCAGGCCGCGGTGTTCATGCAGTACTGGCTGATCGGCTACGGCAGCAGCTGCCCGAGCGGCTGGATGAGCGGCGGCGGTTCGGACTGCTACCGCAACAGCAATGCGGTCAGCGCGCCGGACGTGCCGGCCACGCAACTGGCCAACCTCAAGCTGACCGGTTCGGCCACCGCCAACGGCAACGACACCATCACCTTAACCAACAACGGCACCGCCTACAGCGTCAGCGCCAGGGACAGCGTGGTCAAGCTGGCCACCGTGTGGAAGGACGCCGAGTTCAACGTGGTCGGCAACGCCGGCGGTTCCAGCGCCAACTTCAACTCCGGCTCGTCGATCACGGTGAAGGTGGCCGCCACCAACGGCTCCACCGCCGCCCCGACCTGCGCGGCCAATGCCGGCAGCACCGGCGAGACCAACAACCTCAACCTGGGCAGCTGCTCGACGGCCGGCGGCAGCACGCCGTCGATCACCTTCACCGAGTCCAACTGAGTCCGTCGCGCCGGTCCGCATGGCGGCCGGCGCGTTCTTCCGCAGCGTGACCCGGACTGCGCCGCACCGCAGCAACGCGGCGCGGCGCAGCCGCTACCATGGCGCTCCCTCTTCGCGACGGTGCGCACATGGCTTCCGCTTCCCCCGATTCCCAAGCGGCCGATATCGCCTTCATCGGCGGCGGCAACATGGCGCGCAGCCTGATCGCCGGGCTGGTCCGGCAAGGCGCCGATCCGCGCCGCATCCGTGTGGCCGAGCCGGTGGCGGCGCTGCGCGAGGCCCTGTTCGCCGAGTACGCCGTCCACGCCGTCGCCAGCGCGGCCGAGGCCGCCGACGGCGCGGCGCTGTGGATGTTCGCGGTCAAGCCGCAAGTGCTGCGTGGGGTCTGCACCGAACTGGCCACGCTGGCGCAGGCGCAGCGGCCGCTGCTGGTGTCCATCGCCGCCGGCATCACCACCGCGCAACTGGACCGCTGGCTAGGCGGCGGCCACGCCCTGGTCCGCGCGATGCCCAACACCCCGGCCCTGCTCGGCGCCGGCGTCACCGGCCTGTTCGCCAGCGCCGGCGTCGACGCCGGCCAGCGCGCTCACGCCGAGCGCGTGCTGGCCGCCGCCGGGGTCACCGTATGGGTCGAGGACGAAGCGCTGATCGATGCGGTCACCGCGGTCTCCGGCAGCGGACCCGCCTACGTGTTCCTGCTCGCCGAGGCGATGGAAGCGGCCGGCATCGCGCAGGGCCTGCCCGCCGACACCGCGCGCACCCTGACCCTGCAGACCGTGCTCGGCGCGGCGCGCATGCTCACCGAATCCGGCGAGGCGCCGAGCGAACTGCGCCGGCGGGTGACCTCGCCCAACGGCACCACCCAGGCGGCGATCGAGACCTTCCAGCGCGGCGGCTTCGAGGCGCTGACTGAAGCCGCGATCGCCGCGGCGGCGCAACGCGGCCGTGCCCTGTCCGCCGCCAACGACGACTGAGCGCGGCGGGCACCAGACGGGCGCGGACGCTACTCGGCATCGGCGTCGCCCCCCTCGTACACTGCGGTTCCTGCGCGCCGTCCGCATCCCCCCGGGCGACTGCGTAAGACCTGTTGTTCGCCACGCCAACCCGGAGAACGCCGATGCGTGTCCTGCCCGTTGCGCTGCTGTGCCTGGCCCTGGCCGCCTGCTCGGACCAGGACACCCCACGCCCGGCGACACTGCTCGCCGCCACCCCGGCGCAGGCCGACTTCGGCACGCTGCGCGTGCACTACAACGCCTTGCCCACCCTGGCGATGAGCGAAGACGTGGCGCGCCGCTACGGCATCGCCCGCGAGGCCGACACCGCGTTGGTGATGATCGCGCTGCGCACCCTGCATGGCGGCGAGGAAGCACCGGCGGTGGGCACGGTGGAGGCAGTGGCGACCGACCTCAGCGGCCAGCGCCAGCCGGTGGCGCTGCGCGCGGTCCGCACCGACGCCTACACCGACTACGTCGGCACGGTGCGCAGCAGCGCCCACGACCAGTTGCGCTTCGTGGTGCAGGTGCGCAGCGCCGACGGCAGCGGCACGGTGCGCTTCACCCGCAACTTCTAGCGCGTAGCGCGCGTCCGCGTTGCGCAGGCAACACAAACCGCCGTAGCAGCGGCTCTTGTCGCCTGTTTGGGAACAGCCGCGACCGGGAATCCCCGGTCGCGGCTGCAACCGCGCCTACGGAAAGATCGATAGACCGACCGGCGCAGAGCGAGCGCGGTCAATTGTGGGAGGGACTTCAGTCCCGACGCGGTAGCGGCGGACGGGGCGACATTACACGCGCGGCTGCGCGCGCACGCAGCGCTCACTCCTGCGCCCAGCGCTGCGGACCATCGCCGTGCGCGGCCAGGGTGTCGGCCGGGTTGCTGAGCCGGCAGCGGCGCAGCGACAGGCAGCCGCAGCCGATGCAGTCGGTGAGCTGGTGGCGCAGGCGGGTCAGCTGCAGGATGCGCGCGTCAAGTTCCTCGCGCCACACCGCCGACATCCGCGCCCACTCGGCGCGGGTCGGGGTGCGCGCGTCGGGCAACTGCGCGAAGGCGGCCTTGACGCTGTCCAGCGGCACGCCGACGCGTTGCGCCACGCGGATCACCGCCAGCCGGCGCAGCACGTCGCGCGTGTAGCGGCGCTGGTTGCCGGCGGTACGCATGCTGCGGATCAGGCCCTTGCTCTCGTAGAAATGCAGCGCCGACACCGCCACGCCGCTGCGCGCGGCGACCTGTCCGACGCTCAGTTCCTCCTGCATCGCTTGACCTCGAGTCCGGTTGAGGTTGCATGCTGCACGGGCTGCACACGCCCACGCAAGTCGCCGCCGGCAGACGTCCACCCTTTTTCCCAGGTTCGCCGATGCAAGACCACGCCACCACCGCCGCTGCTCCACCCGCCCCTGTCGCCGCCGGCTCCGTGCTGGGGCCGGCCTACCGCGCCACCACCATCGGCATGGTCGCGCTGGTCTCGCTGATCGCTTTCGAGGCGCTGGCGGTGGCCGCGGCGATGCCGACCGTGGCCCGCGAACTGGACGGCCTGCGGCTGTACGCGCTGGCCTTCGGCGGCACCCTGGCCACCAGCGTGATCGGCATGACCGTGGCCGGGCGCTGGAGCGACCTGCACGGGCCGGCGACGCCGCTATGGACCGGCCTGGCCTGCTTCGTCTGCGGCCTGTTGCTGGCCGGCTTCGCCCCGTCGATGGGATTCCTGCTGGCCGGCCGGCTGGTGCAGGGCCTGGGCGCCGGCGCGATCTCGGTGGTGCTGTACGTGCTGGTCGCGCGGCTGTATCCGCAGGCGATCCGCCCGCGCATGTTCGCCGCGTTCTCCGCCGGCTGGGTGGTGCCGTCGCTGATCGGGCCCAGCATCAGCGGGCTGATCGTCGAGCACGTCGGCTGGCGTTGGGTGTTCCTGGCGGTACCGCTGCTGGCGCTGCCGGCGGCGGCGCTGCTGTGGCCGGCGCTGCGGCGCCTGCCGCCCGCCGCGAGCGCGGACGGCGCCAGCGGCGCGGCGCGGCGGTGGTCGCTGGGCGCTGCGGCCGGCGTCTGCCTGCTGTACCTGGGCGGCCAGCAGCGCGGGCTGTGGGCGGCGCTGCTGCTGCCGTCGGCGCTGGCGCTGTTGGCGCTGTGCACCTGGCGGCTGCTGCCGGCCGGCACCCTGCGCGCCGCGCGCGGCCTGCCCAGCGTGATCGCGCTGCGCGGCATCGCCGGCTCGGCGTTCTTCGGCTGCGAGGCGTTCCTGCCGCTGCTGCTGTCGCGCGAGCGCGGGCTGTCGCCGGTGTGGGCCGGCGTGGCGCTGAGCGCCGGCGCGCTCGGCTGGTTCGCCGGTTCCTGGTACCAGGGCCACTACGGCCGCGACGCCACCCGTCTGCGGCGGCTGCGGCTGGGCTGCACGCTGATGGCGCTGGGCATCGCGGCCACGGCGCTGGCGCTGCTGCCGGCAGTGCCGGCAGCGCTGGCGATCGGCGGCTGGACCGCGACCGGCCTGGGCATGGGCCTGATCTACCCGACCCTGGCGGTGCTGACCCTGACCCTGTCGCCGCCGGCGCGGCAGGGCCGCAACAGTTCGGCGCTGCAGTTGAGCGAGGCGATTGCGGTGGCGACCACGCTGGCGGTCGGCGGCTCGCTGTTCGCCGCGCTGCTGGCGTACTCGGCCGCCGCTGCATACCTGTCGACCTTCGCCGTTGCCGCGCTGATGGCCTTGCTCGGCCTGGGCATCGCCGGCCGCACCCAGCCCATGCCTGGCTAACGGAATGGCCGCGTGCGGCGCCTGCCGCGGCGTGGCGGCGTGCGCGACAAGGAGGATCGCTGAAGCGGCGATCCGTCCATGGCCGCACGACGACGCGGCCATGCATGCGCGTTGCGCACGTTCGGATGGTGGCCTGGCAGCCCCGCCCTAGCGCGCGCCCACGCCCCTGGCCCAGGCCTGGATGATGTCGGCGATGGCGCGCACGCCGTCGGTGAGGGCCGCCGGCCCTGGTTGCAGGATCAGCGGCGACTTGATCTCGAACAGTTGCCCGTCGCGCACGGCCGGCATCGCCGACCAGCCAGGCCGCGCGGCGACGCGCTCGGGACGGAAGCGCTTGCCGCACCAGGAGCCGAGGATGATGTCCGGCGCACGCCGCACTACCTCGTCGCCGTTGGCCAGGATCCGCGCCTTGGCCAGCGGCTGCACCGACAGTTCCGGGAACACGTCGTCGCCGCCGGCGATGCCCACCAGTTCGGCCACCCAGCGGATCCCGGTGATGATCGGCTCGTCCCATTCCTCCAGGTACACCCGCGGCCGCCGCGGCAAGGTGGCGGCCTGCGCGGCGATGGCATCGAGGCCGCGCTGCAGTTCGTCGGCGTAGGCATTGGCGCGCGGCCCGGCGCCGACCAGCGCGCCGAGCCGGCGGATGTAGTCGAGGATGCCGTCGACACTGCGATGGTTGGCGATCCACACCTCCACGCCGTGCCGTACCAGTTCGGCGGCGATGTCGGCCTGGATGTCGGAGAAGCCGATGGCGAGGTCCGGCTGCAGCTTGAGGATCTCGCCGATCTTGGCGCTGGTGAAGGCGCTGACCTTGGGCTTGTCGCGGCGCGCCTGCGGCGGGCGCACGGTGAAGCCGCTGATGCCGACGATGCGCTGCTGTTCGCCGAGCGCGTACAGCGTCTCGGTCGGCTCCTCGGTCAGGCAGACGATGCGCTGCGGCCCCACGCTCAGTGCGCCCCGCCCGAGCACGCGCGCACCGCGGCGGCGGTGCCGCGGCAGGCGGGGCCGGCGCCGCTCACGGGAACAGCATCCGCTTGCTCCAGTGGCCGGCGGCGTCGGCCTCGTAGCGCCAGCGCTCGTGCAGGCGGTACTTGGCGCCGTACCAGAACTCGAAGCTGCGCGGCACCACGCGGAACCCGCCCCAGCCGTCCGGGCGCGGCACCTCGCGGCCCTCGAAGGTGGCCTCGGCCTTGGCCACGCGTTCCTCGAATTCCTCGCGCGATGCCAAGGTGCGCGACTGCGCCGAGGCCCAGGCGCCGATCTGGCTCATGCGCGGGCGCGAGGCGAAATAGGCATCGGCCTCGGCCGCGGCGACCAGTTGCACCTCGCCGTCGATGCGCACCTGCACCCCGTCCTCGCGCATGCGCCGCCACAGGAACAGCAGCGAGGCCTGCGGATTGGCCTGCAGCTCGCGGCCCTTCTGGCTGTCCAGGTGGGTGTAGAACACGAAACCGCGCGCGTCGTAGGCCTTCAGCAGCACCACCCGCGACGAAGGGCGCGCCTCCAGCGTGGCCGAGGACACGACCATGGCGTTGTATTCGGCCTCGTCGCTGGTGCGCGCCTCGGCGAACAGGTCGGCGAACGTGGACAGGGCTTCGGCGTAGAGATCGGGCATGGCGACAGGCACTCGGCGGACGATGCGCCATTGTCGCGCCATGCACCGCGCGACGCACGCTTCGCCGCGCGAGGCCCCGCGCACGCGCCCGCGCGGCGCGCGGGGCGGCGTCGGTCTCTGCTAGCATCGGCGGATGAATCCCGCCCCCAACCTGGTGCTGGTCGGCCCGATGGGCGCCGGCAAGAGCGTCATCGGTCGCCGCCTGGCCGAGCGCTTCGGCCTGGTCTTCGTCGACAGCGACCAGACCATCGTCGAGCGCACCGGCGCCAGCATCGCCTCGCTGTTCGAGCACGCCGGCGAAGCCGGTTTCCGCGAACACGAGCGCGCGGTGCTGGAAAGCATCCTGAGCACGCCCGGCCACCTGATCTCCACCGGCGGCGGCGCCGTGCTCAACGCCGACAGCCGCCGCGAGATGCGCGAGCACGGCTTCGTGGTGTACCTGCGGGTCGGCGTGGCCGCGCAACTGCAGCGCCTGCACCGCGACCGCAGCCGCCCGCTGCTGCAGCGCGGCGACCGCGAACAGGTGCTGCGCGATCTGCACGCGGTGCGCGAACCGCTGTACCGCGAGGTCGCCGACCTGATCCTGGACACCGACCACCTCACCCCGGCCGAGGCCACCGCGCAGCTGGTCGTGCGCCTGGCCGCGTCGTGGAAACTTCCGGAACCCACTGCATGACCGCAGCATCGCGCACGGTCCAGGTCGCTGGCGACCCGGCCTACACCATCCACATCGGCCCCGGCCTGCTCGACGACGGCGCCGCCCTAGCCGCGCACGTGCGCGGCCGCCATGTGCTGCTGCTCAGCGACAGCCAGGTGGCGCCGCTGTATGCCGCGCAGGTTCGCAGCGCGCTGCTGGCGGCACGCCCGGAGTTGCAGATCGGCGACTTCGTGATCCCCGCCGGCGAGGCCTCCAAGACCCTGGACCACTTCGCCGCGGCGATCGCCGCGCTGGCCGCCCTGGGCGCCACCCGCGACGCCTGCGTGCTGGCGCTGGGCGGCGGCGTGGTCGGCGACCTGGCCGGCTTCGCCGCCGCCTGCTGGATGCGCGGCGTGGACTGCGTGCAGCTGCCGACCACGCTGCTGGCGATGGTCGATTCGTCGGTCGGCGGCAAGACCGCGGTGGACATCCCGCAGGGCAAGAACCTGGTCGGCGCCTTCCATCCGCCGCGCGCGGTGCTGGCCGACACCGCCACCCTGCGAAGCCTGCCGCCGCGCGAACTGCGCGCTGGGCTGGCCGAGGTGATCAAGTACGGCGCCATCCGCGACCCGCTGTTCTTCGAATGGCTGCATGCCGAACGTCGCGCACTGCTGGCCGGCGAGCCTGCGGCGCTGGCGCAGGCGATCGCGCGCAGCTGCGAGCACAAGGCCGAGATCGTCGCCCGCGATCCGCTGGAAAAGGGCGAGCGCGCCCTGCTCAACCTCGGCCACACCTTCGGCCACGCCATCGAGACCGAACAGGGCTACGGCGCCCCGGACAACGCCAACCTCAACCACGGCGAAGCGGTGGCGGTGGGCATGGTGCTGGCCGCGGAACTGTCGGCGCGGCTGGGCATGGCCAGCGCGCAGGACACGGCGCAGCTGCGCGCGCTGCTGCACGACTTCGGCCTGCCGACCGCGCTGCCGGCCGGCCTGGCGCCCGAGGCGCTGCTGGCGCGCATGCGGCTGGACAAGAAGAACCTGGCCGGACGCCTGCGGCTGGTGCTGTGGCGCGGCATCGGCCACGCCGAGATCGTCCCCGACGTGGACGAGGCCGAGGTGCTGGCGGTGCTGGCCGCCGGCTGAAACACGGGCGCGCCAAGCGACCGGCCGCTGTTGTTCTCCGCAGCGGCACTCGCGCACCGGTCCATGCGGCTGCGCGGGCTCAGCGCGGCGCGGGCTCCAGCGACGCGTCCCCGCCCAGGGTGCGATACAGCGTCACCCGATTGGTGGCCGCGGTCAGCTCCACCGCGACCAGGCTGCGCTGCGCGGCGTAGTAGCTGCGCTGCGCATCCAGGTTGGACAGCGCGCTCTCCACGCCCTCGCGGTAGCGCTGCGCGCTGGCGTCGTAGGTGTTGGCGGCATCGGCGAGGAGCGCGCGCTGCGCCTGCACCTGCGCATCGATGGTGCCGCGCCGGGCCAGGGCATCGGCCACTTCGCCGAAGGCGGTCTGCACGGTCTTTTCGTAACCGGCCACCGCGGCATCGCGCTGCGCCTCGGTGTAGCGCACGTTGGCGCGCGCCGCGCCGCCATCGAACACGGTGTAGGCGACGCCGGCGCCCACCGACGCGGTGCGCGCGTCGTGGGTGAACAGCTGCGACAGCGCGGTGCTGGTCAGGCCCAGCAGGCCGCTCAGGCTGATGCTGGGAAACAACGCGGCACGCGCCGCACCGATCTGGGCGTTGACCGCACGCAGTTCGTATTCGGCCTGCACCACGTCGGGCCGACGCAGCAGCACGCTGGTGTCCAGGCCGGCCGGCGGATCGCCGATGCTGGCCGCGACCTCCTCGATCGAACCCGGCAACAGTGCCGGATCGACCGGAGCGCCCACCAGCAACTGCAGCGCATTGACGTCCTGCGCCAGCGCCGTGGTCTGCGCGGCCAGGTCGGCCTGCGCGGCATGCAGCACCTGGTTGGCCTGGTCCAGGTCCGAATGCGGCACGATGCCGCCATCCACCCGCTGTGCGGTCAGCGTCACGCTGGCGCCGGCGCTGCGTTCGGTGTCCTGCGCGAGCGTCAGCAGGCTGCGGTCGCTGGCATAGGTCAGCCAGGTCGTGGCGATGTCGCCGACCAGGGTCAGGCGCGTGGCCCGGGCCGCGGCCTCCTGTTCCAGATAGCGCTGCTGCGCGGCCGTGCTCAGCGCGTGCAGCCGGCCGAACAGGTCGAGTTCGAACGCGGTGACGCCCACGCCCAGGTCGTAGTTGCTGGCATAACCGGCAGCCGGTGCGGCCGCTGCGTTGCCGCCCTGGGTCGTATCGTTGCCCGGCGCCGCGCCCTTGCCGCGATAGGAGCGCGTATAGGTCGCGCTGGTCCCCACCTCCGGCAGCAGGGCCGCGCGCTGGATCCGGTACTGCGCTCGCGCCTGGGCGATATCGGCAAGCGCGATCCGCAGGTCGCGGTTGTTGTCCAGCGCCTGCGCGATCAGCGCCTGCAGCCGCGGGTCGGCGAACACTTGCCGGTAGCTCAGCGACGGCAGCGTGGCCTCGTGCTGCGCCAGGTAGGCGTCGCCCACCGGCCACGACGGCGGGATCGGTGCGGCGGGACGCACATAGGCCGGCGTCAGGCTGCACGCCGACAGCAGACACGCGGCGCCAATCGCGAGCGCGCGCATCAGGCCGGCTCCGGCAGCGTCGGCGCCGACGGCGGCGCGGCGCCGTTGCGACGTGCGCGGCGGCGCGCCAGCCACTCGGCCATCGCGATGTGGAAGGCCGGGGTCAGGTACAGGGTCAACGCCTGCGAGAACAGCAGGCCGCCGACCACGGCGATGCCGAGCGGGCGCCGCGCCTCGGCGCCGGCGCCGAAACCCAGCGCGATCGGCAACGAGCCCAGCACCGCCGCCAGGGTGGTCATCATGATCGGGCGGAAGCGCACCGTCGCCGCTTCCAGCATCGCCGCGCGCGGCTGCTGCCAGCGCGCATCGCCCGAGCGCTCAAGGTCCAGCGCGTAGTCCACCATCATGATGCCGTTCTTCTTGACCAGCCCGACCAGCAGGATCAGGCCGACGAAGCTGAAGAGATTGAGCTCCTGACGGAACAGCACCAGCATCAGGATGGCGCCGAACCCGGCCAGCGGCAGCGAGGTCAGGATGGTGATCGGGTGCAGCGCGTTCTCGTACAGGATCGCCAGCACGCCATAGATCAGCAGCACGGTGATCAGCAGCAGCATCGGCAGCGTCTTCATCGAATTCTCGAAAGCCTGCGCCGAGCCGGCGAACTGGCCGCTGATGGCGCGCGCGTCGTCCTTGCCCAGGGTCTGCGCCATCAGGTTGCCGATGCCGGCGGCGGCCTCGCCCAGCGACACGCCGGGTGCCAGGTTCATCGACAGCGTCACCGCCGGCAGGCCGGCGTAATGGTTGATCGCCACCGGCCCCACGCCCATGCGCACGTCGGCCACCGCGCGCAGCGGCACCATCGGGCCGCCGGCCGCGGTCAGCACCGCGCTGGTGCCGGAGCTGCTGTTGGAGGTCTGCGTGCCGATCGCGGTAATGCCGGGATTCTGGTTGCCGTTGAATGACAGCGCATCCAGGCCGTTGAGGTCGGCCTGCGCCGCCGGGTCCACCTGCAGCAGCACTTCGTACTGATCGGTGTCGCCGTAGATCGTGCTGATCTTGCGACCGCCGTAGGCGCTGGCCAGGGTGTCCTGCAGGCCGGCGGCGGTGACGCCCAGCGCGGCGGCCTGTTCGCGGTGCAGCACCACCTCGATCTCCGGATTCTTGAGCTGCAGGTCGCTCTGCGGATCCTGCACGTCACGCAGTTGCCGTAGGCGTTGCAGGATGCTGTCGGACTGGGCGTACAGCGCTTTCTGGTCGGTGGACTGCAGCACGTACTGCAGCGACCCGTTCGAGGCGGTCGGCCCCATGTCGATCGCCGGCGGATTGCGCATGTTGAGGGTGATGCCCTGGATCGCGGCGACCTGCTTGCGCACGTCCTGGATCACCTCCTCGGCGCTGCCGCTGCGCTCGGACAGCGGCTTGAGCCCGATCAGCAGGCGCCCGCTGTTGCTGAGCGAATTGTCCGAACCGATCACCGACTCCACGTTGGCCACGTTGGGATTGCGCTGGATGATCTTCACCACCGCCGCCTGCTTGGCCACGAAGTCGGCGAAGGCGGTGCCCTCGGGCACGCGGGTATCGCCGTCGATCTTTCCCGAATCCACCTGCGGGATGAAGCCCTTCTCGACCACGGCGTAGACGCCGGCGGTGCCGACCAGGGTGGCCAGGCCGATGACGCACATCAGGCCGATGCGCTCGGTCGCCCAGGCCAGCGAGCGCGCGTAGCCGCGTTCGCTGGCCTCGACCAGCCGGTCGAAGCGCTCGAACACCCAGCCCGCGCTCTTCTTCGGATCGAGCCAGCGGCTGGCGAGCATCGGCGTAAGGGTCAGCGAGACGATGCCGGACAGGATCACCGCGATCGCGATCACCATGCCGAACTCGGAGAACAACCGCCCGACCAGCCCGCCCATGAACACGATCGGCAGGAACACCGCCGACAGCGACACCGTCATCGACAGCACGGTGAAGCCGATCTCGCGCGAGGCGGCGATAGCCGCATCCATGCGACTGGCGCCCTGCTCGGCATGGCGGACGATGTTCTCGATGACCACGATGGCATCGTCGACGACGAAGCCGACCGACAGGGTCAGCGCCAGCATCGAGATGTTGTCCAGGCTGAAGTGCAGCAGGCGCATCACCGCGAAGGTGCCGATCAGCGAGGTCGGCAGCACCAGCGCCACGATCAGGGTCGCCATCCAGCTGCGCAGGAACAGCAGGATCACCACGATCACCAGCACCAGCGAGCCGACCAGGGTCCACTCCACGTCCTCCACCGACGCGCCGATATAGTCGCCTCGGTCGTAGAGCACGTCGAGCTGGGCGTCGCCGGGCAGCTGCGCGCGAATCCCCGGCAGCGCCGCCTGGATGCCCTGGGTCACCGACAGCGTGTTGGCGCCCGGCTGGCGGTGGATGTTGATCTCGATCGCGCGCTGGCCGTTGAGCGAGGCGGCGGTCTGCAGGTTCTCGACGCTGTCCTCGGCATGGCCGACGTCGCGCAGGCGCACCGGCGCACCGTCCGCGTAGCTCAGCACCATGGCGTCGAAATCGGCCGCGCGCTTGAGCTGCCCGTCGGCGCGCACGGTGTAGGACCGCGCGCGCCCCATCAGTGTGCCGGCCGGCGCGTTGCTGTTGCCCGCCTGCACCGCCGACACCACCTGGTCGAAGCCCAGGTGGCGGGCGGCGAGCAGGTGCGGATTGACGAACAGGCGTACCGCGTACTTCTGCGCGCCGTTGACATCGATCTGGCCGGCACCCGGCACCGAGGCCAGGCGCAGCGCCACGCGGTCCTTGGCGAACTGGTTGAGCAGCGGCAGCGCGATGGTCTTCGAGCGCAGGATCAGGTGCATGATCGGCGCGGCGCTGGGATCCTCCTTCTGGATCTGCGCCGGATTGATCTCGCGCGGCAGCAGGCCGGCCGCCTGCGAGACCGCGTTCTGCACGTCCTGCGCAGCGGCATCGACATTGCGGCTCAACGCGAACTGCAACACGATGCGGGTGCTGCCGACGCTGCTGGTCGAACTCATCGTGTCCAGTCCGGGCAGGCCGCTGAACTGGCGCTCCAGCGGCGTCGCCACCGCCGCGGCCATGGTCTCGGGATTGGCGCCGGGCAGCGACATGTTGACGGTGATGGTCGGGAAGCTGACGTCGGGCAGCTCGCTGACCGGCAGCGCGAAGTAGGCCATGCCGCCGGCCAGCACAAGCGCGATCATCAGCACCGAGGTCATCACCGCGCGGCGGATGAACAGCGCCGACAGATTCACGCATGCCGTCCGGTCGCCGCCGCGGTCGGCGTGGCGTGCGGGTTGCCGGATTGCACCGCGGTGCCGTCGCGCAGTTCGTTCGGCACGGTGAGGATGACGCGATCGCCCGCGTGCAGGCCCTTGGCGATCACCGCCTGCCCGTCGACCATCCGCGCCACGGTGAGCGGCCGCGCCGCGGCGTGACCATCGACCACGCAATACACGTACGGCCCCTGCTGTCCCTGCTGCAGGGCGCTCTCGGGCACCGACAGCGCCTGCGGGTCCTCTGTCAGGATCACCCGCACGGTGACGAACTGCCCCGGCCACAACGTGGCGCCGGCGTTGGCGAAGCGTGCGCGCAGCTCCAGCGTGCCGCTGCTGGTGTCGAAGGCGTTGTCGAGAAACGCCACCTCGCCGCGATCGAGCAGCGTGCCGCTCACCGCATCCAGCGCCAGCACCGGCAGCCCCAGGCCCTGCTGCCCCAGCGGCGCGGCGCGCACGGCATCGACCTGCACATGCGCCAGCGCGAAACGCACCTCGATCGGGGTGCTGACGTTGAGCGTGACCAGCGCGGTGCTGGAACCGCTGGACACCAGATTGCCCGGCTTGACCGCGATGGCGCCGGCGCGGCCGTCGATGGGCGCGCGAACCTGGGTGTAGGCCAGCGACAGCTGCGTCTGCTCGACCTGCGCCTGGTCGGCGGCGACGGTGCCGCGCAGCGAGCGCAGCGTGTCGGCCGCGGTGGTGTAGGCCTTGGGATCCACCGCGCCGGTCCTGGACAGCTTGGCGTAGCGCGCCTCGGTATCGGCCGCATCCGCCGCCAGCGCCTGGTCGCGGGCCAGGGTGGCGCGCGCCTGCGCCAACGCCGCCCGCAGCGGCCGCGGATCGATGGTAAACAGCAGTTGCCCGGCGTGGACCTGTTCGCCGTCGTGGATCAGCACCGACTGCAGCACCCCGTCGGCCTGCGCGCGCACCTCCACGGTCTGCGGCGACAGCAGGGTGCCGGAGGTTTCGATGATGTCCGGCACCCGGTGCGGCGCGACCGTCATGGTCTGCACGCGCAAGGGCTCGGGCGCCGGCGCGGGCTGCTGGCGGTGTGCGCGCCAAACCCAGCCGCCAAGGATGAGCAGGCACAGCACCGCCAATCCGGCGAAGACAACGACCCGACCAAGACCGCGCGCCCTGCGTGGCGTTTGATAAGCGCTCGCGCGACGGCGTGGCGCGCGCAACGACATGACATCGTCGGAAATGGCAGCAGGCCGCGCGGGATCCCGTCCCGCGCCGACGTTTGGGTGCTGCCCAGGGAACCGCCCATCGCTCTGGCTTCGCATGCCGGCCGCGTCCGCACTCGTGGTGATTGGCGATGCCGTGACACCAGGATCTCTGTGCGCACGCAGCGGCATAGCCTGCTCCAATGACGCCAGATCGCCAGTGATGGCTCCGTGATAGAACGCACATCAGAACGCGCAGTGTGCGTCGCCCTGTACACGCGTCATCGACGGCGGCACGTCCCGGGCGCTATCGAAGCCCCCGCCGGTCAGGAGCGGATCCCGAACGCTCACGGACTGCCGTCGCGCTCCACCACCAGCACCCGCGCCGGACCCTGCGGGTGCGCCACATGCTCGGTGCCTTCCGGCGCATGGAACACGTCGCCGGCTTGCAGCAGCACCGCCTGCTCGGTGCCGTGCGCGCGCCAGCGCATCTGCACCTGCCCATCCAGCACCACGAATACTTCCGCCCCGTCGTTGACGTGCCAAACGTACGATTGGTCGGTCCAATGGATGCGCACGCCGATCCCGTCCAGCCGCGCCACCGGCAGCGCCTCCCAGGCGCGGCGGCCGGTGAACTCGCGCGCACGCAGCACCCGCGGCATGCCGCTCATGCCAGGTCCCGCGCGCGGCGGTTGGACTGCAGCACGTTGTCGCGCGGCAGCGGCTGCCCTGCCTGCACCGCCGCGATCCACTGCGCGGTGTCGGCGACCGCGGCGAAGTTGCTGTGGAACACCACCCCGAACACCCGGTGGATCTCCTCGGCACTGGCCTGGCCGGCGGCATTGGCGTACGCCAACGCGCCGCTGGCGTCGCCCAGCACTTCCACCGCCAACCCGCGGTGGAAGGCCTCATACACGGTGGAAGCGTTGCAGTTGTGGGTCATGTAGCCGGCCACGGTCAGGGTGTCGATCGCCTGCGCCTGCAGCCAGGCGGCCAGGTCGGTATCGGCGAACACGCTGGGCCGGGTCTTGCGCAGCAGACGCGCATGCGGCCGCGCGGCGACCTGGGGGTGCAACGCCCAACCGGCGCTGCCGTCGGCGAACACCGGCGCCTGCGCCGGCGCGGTGTGCTGCACCACCAGCACCGGCACGCCGTGCGCCTGCGCCGCGTCCATGGCCTGCAGGATGTGGGGCAACGACTGCGCCACCGGCGGATGCGCGATGGGCAGCGCGCCGTCGAAGTACTCGTTCTGGACGTCGATGACCAGCAGGGCGCGGCGGGGAGAGGACATGCGGTGGCTCCGGGGCGAAGGAGCGGCCAGTGTCCGGCGGCCGCACCTGCGCCGACGAGTGGCCCGAAACACCGTTTCCGCTAAAATCGGGCCATGTCGCCGCATCGCCTCGCCGTGGTCGCCTTCGACCGCATCAGCCCCTTCCACCTGGCGGTGCCCTGCCAGGTGTTCGAGGCGCGGCCGGACACCGACCTGCCGGCCTTCGACCTGCGCGTGTGTGCCGCCGAGCCGGGACTGCTGCGCACCGACGCCGGCTTCGCCATCCAGGTGCAGCACGGCCTGGAGGCGCTGGACGGCGCCGACACGGTGATCGTGCCGTCCTGGCGCGACGCCGCCGAGCCGGCGCCGGCGGCGCTGTGCCAGGCGCTGCGCCGCGCCCACGCCGCCGGCGCGCAGGTGGTCGGGCTGTGCCTGGGCACCTTCGTGCTGGCCGACGCCGGCCTGCTCGACGGCCGCCCCGCCACCACCCACTGGGCGGCGCTGGAACGCTTCGCGCTGCGTCACCCGCAGGTGCGGCTGCAGCCGGACGTGCTGTACGTGGACGACGGCGACGTGCTGACCTCGGCCGGCACCGTGGCCGGCATCGACTGCTGCCTGCACCTGGTGCGGCGCCGCCACGGCGCCGAGGTCGCCAACCGCATCGCCCGGCGCCTGGTGGTGGCGCCGCACCGCCAGGGCGGGCAGGCGCAGTACGTCGAACAGCCGCTGCCGGCCAGCCGCCGCGACGCCCAGTTGGGCCCGACCCTGGACTGGATGCTGCAGCGCCTGGACCAGCCGCTGCGCCTGGACGCGCTGGCCGCGCACGCGCGGATGAGCCGGCGCAGCTTCACCCGGCAGTTCCGCCAGGTGACCGGGACCACCGTGGTGCAGTGGCTGGCGCACCAGCGGCTGGTGCGCGCCCAGCAGTTGCTGGAGCGCACCGACCTGCCGCTGGAGCGCATCGCCGCCGACTGCGGCTTCGGCAGCGCCGGCGCGCTGCGCCTGCAGTTCACGCGCGACCTGGGGTTGCCGCCGTCGGCGTATCGCCGCGGCTTCCGTGCCGGCTGAGCGGCCGCTGCGTTCCGCCGATCGGGCCACGTCGCCTGCGCCGGCACCCGCTACAATCGGCGCATGCGCGTCTTCCTCCAGCAACGCCCCGACGGCAACGAGCCGCCACGCTACCTGCAGCTGACCCTGCAGCCGGACCTGCTCGGCGGCTGGGAACTGTTGCGCGAGAGCGGCCAGATCGGCGGCCGCGCGCAGCTGCGGCGCGAGCTCTACCTGCAGCAGGAAGACGCCAACGCCGCCTTCGAGAAAGCCCGCGACGCCCAGCTCAAGCGCGGCTTCCAGGTCATGTTCACCCGTGGCGCCGACGCGCCGCGCTAAGGAATCCCCCATGCTCAAGAACGACCGCCTGCTGCGCGCGCTGCGCCGCGAGCCCGTGGACCAGACCCCCGTGTGGCTGATGCGCCAGGCCGGGCGCTACCTGCCCGAGTACCGGGCCACCCGCGCCCGCGCCGGCAGCTTCCTGGCCATGGCCAAGACCCCGGAACTGGCCTGCGAAGTGACCCTGCAGCCGCTGGCGCGGTTCCCGCTGGACGCGGCGATCCTGTTCTCGGACATCCTCACCATCCCCGATGCGATGGGCCTGGAGCTGTACTTCGTCGAAGGCGAAGGCCCCAAGTTTCGCCACCCCGTGCGCGATGCCGCGGCGATCGCCCGGCTCGGCGTGCCGGACATGGAGACCGAGCTGCGCTACGTGATGGACGCGGTGCGGGTGATCCGCCGCGAACTGGACGGCAGCGTCCCGCTGATCGGCTTCTCCGGCAGCCCCTGGACCCTGGCCTGCTACATGGTCGAGGGCGGCGGCAGCGACAACTACGCGCGGATCAAGGCGCTGGCGCTGAACGATCCGGCGGCGCTGCACGCGCTGCTGTCGGTCAACACCGACGCGGTGATCGCCTACTTGGCGGCGCAGCGCGCGGCCGGTGCGCAGGCGTTGCAGGTGTTCGACACCTGGGGCGGTGTGCTGAGCCCGGCGATGTACCGCGAGTTCTCACTGCCCTACCTGCAGCGCATCGCCCGCGAACTGGCGCGCGGCGACGGCGCCGAGCGCACCCCGCTGATCCTGTTCGGCAAGGGCAATGCGCCCTATCTGGAAGAGCTCGCGGCCTCCGGTGCGGAAGGCGTGGGCGTGGACTGGACCATCGACCTGGCCGACGCCGCGCGCCGTACCGGCGGCCGCGTCGCCCTGCAGGGCAACCTCGACCCGGCGATGCTGTACGGCGCGCCGGAGGCGATCGACCGCGAGGTGCAACGCGTGCTGCGCAGCTATGCCGACGGCAACGGCGGCTCGCTGGACGGCCATGTGTTCAATCTCGGTCACGGCCTGTCGCCGGACATGCAGCCCGAGCATGTTGGCGCGCTGGTGGAGGCGGTGCAGCGGCATAGTCGGCGTGGTTGAACGCCGGGATTCGGGATTCGGGATTCCAGTCTCGCGCACGGTCGGCGATCTGACCGTGCGCTCGATCTCTTGCGCTTTCGCGTAGGAGCGGCTGCCTGCTAGGCGCAATCCACCGAGGCGTCCGCAGTATGGATCGCTGAGCGCGCGCTGCATCGCAAGCGCGCAACTGCACGACACGGCGACGCGATCTGCGCGATCCTAGTGCTCCCCCCGCGTCACCCTGCGTGCCGATGTCCGCGCCCTCCTCCGATCCGATCGCCGTTCCCAACGCGCGCAGTTTCCGTCCGCTGCTGTGGCTGGTGTCGCTGGCCATCTTCATGCAGATGCTCGATGCCACCATCGTCAACACCGCGTTGCCGGCGATGGCGCGCAGCCTGGGCGAGAGCCCGCTGCAGATGCAGTCGGTGGTCTTCAGCTACGCGCTGGCGGTGGCGATGTTCATTCCCGCCTCGGGCTGGATCGCCGACCGCTACGGCACGCGCCGCACCTTCCTGACCGCGATCGTGCTGTTCACCCTCGGCTCGCTGCTGTGCGCGGCAGCGCCGCGGCTGCCGTATCTGGTGGCCGCACGGGTGCTGCAGGGCATCGGCGGCGCGATGCTGCTGCCGGTCGGCCGGCTGGCGGTGATGCGCTCGGTGTCGCGCGCGCAGTTCCTCAGCGCGATGAGCTTCATCGCCATTCCCGCGCTGATCGGGCCGCTGGTCGGGCCGACCCTGGGCGGCTGGCTGGTGCAGGTGGCGTCCTGGCACTGGGTGTTCCTGATCAACCTGCCGATCGGCGCGATCGGCTTCGCCGCGGCGCTGAAGATCATGCCGGACTTCTACGGCGAGCAGCGCACCCGCTTCGACCTGGTCGGCTACGCGATGCTGGCCTTCGGCATGGTCGCGCTGTCGCTGGCGCTGGACGGCATCTCCGAGCTGGGCCTGCGCCACGCCTTCGTGATGCTGCTGGCGATCGCCGGGCTGGCGGCGCTGATCGGCTACTGGCTGCACGCGGCCAACGCGGCGGCGCCGCTGTTCCCGCTGCACCTGTTCAAGGTCGCCAGCTTCCGCATCGGCATCCTCGGCAACCTGTTCTCGCGCGTGGGCAGCGGCAGCATGCCGTTCCTGATCCCGCTGCTGTTGCAGGTGGGCCTGGGCATGAGCCCGATGAACGCCGGGCTGATGATGATCCCGGTGGCGCTGGCCGGGATGGCCTCCAAGCGCGCGGCGGTGAAGCTGGTGGAGCGCTTCGGCTACCGGCGCGTGCTGATGACCAACACCGTGCTGGTCGGCACCGCGATGGCCAGCTTCCTGCTGTTCGACGCCGGCCAGCCGCTGGGCTGGCGGCTGCTGCAGCTGGCGCTGTTCGGTGCGGTCAACTCGCTGCAGTTCACCGTCATGAACACCGTGACGCTGCGCGACCTGGACCGCGACCAGGCCAGCGCCGGCAACAGCCTGCTGTCGATGGTGATGATGCTCGCCACCGGCTTCGGCGCCGCGGCCGCCGGCAGCCTGTTGGCCGCGTTCAACACCCATCTCGGCGACACCCACGGCGCCACCGCGGCGCTGCATGCGACCTTCGTCTGCGTCGGCGCGATCACCCTGACCTCGACCCTGATCTTCTGGCAGCTGCCGGATACGCGGCCGTTGCCGAAGCAGGTGGAGGAAGTGGCGGAGTAGCCGAAAAGCGGGGATTGGGGAGTCGGGATTGGGGAGTCGCAGGAGCGGGATGCGCGACCTGCTCCATGTGGGAGGGACTTCAGTCCCGACTGCATGCAGCCTGGAAGGCACCTGCCCTCTGCTGGTCACACCTGCTGCGGATACCGGACGGGTGTGACTTACCTGCCCTCCTCGCTCCTGCTGCCTTCTCCATCTTCTGGCGCCTCCACCGCCTTCGCCAGCATCTCGCCCGTCACCGGCTTGCGCAGGAACCCGCTGAAACCGGCGGCATGCGCCTGCGGCTCGGCGTCGGCGTCGGCACGGGCGGTGACCGCGATCAGCGGCATGCCGTAGCCGAAGGCGCGCAACTGCCGCGCCAGCGCCAGGCCGTCCAGGCCGGGCAGGTCCAGATCGAGCAGGGCGATGTCGAACGTGCTGGCCGCCGCTTCGGTCAGCGCGGCCAGCGCGTGCGCGGCGTGGGTGACGTGGTGGCCGCGTGCGCGCAGCAGGCCGCCGACCACTTCGGCCACGGTCGGATCGTCTTCGACCAGCAGGATCCGCCGCGGCGCCGCGGCACTGGCGGACGCGCGGGCGTCGCGTGGCGCCTGCGGCAGCGGCTCGGGCACCCACGGCAACGGCAGGTCGACCACGAAGCGGGTGCCGGCGCCGAGGCGGCTGCGCAATTCGATGCGCCCGCCCATCGCCACCGCCAGTTCCTGGCTGATCGCCAGGCCCAGGCCGCTGCCGCCGTAGCGTGCGGCGGTGCGCGGCCCGTCGGCCTGCTCGAAGCGCTGGAACAATCGCGCCTGCTGTTCGGCGTTGATGCCCGGCCCGGTGTCGGCGACTTCGAAGCGCACGCCCTGCTGCGGCTGTAGCGGCGCCACCCGCAACTGCACGCTGCCGTGCTCGGTGAACTTGATGGCGTTGTTGAGCAGGTTCAGCAGGATCTGCCGCACCCGCGTGGCGTCGCCGCGCGCGGTGACCTGCGGCGGCATGGCGTTGTCCAGGGCGAAGGCGAGGTCGCGGCTGCGCGCCATCGGCCCCATCATGGCCTCCAGTTCGGCGATCAGCCGGCCCAGGTCGAACGGCTGCTGTTCCAGTTCCAGGCGCCCGGCCTCGATCCGCGCCAGGTCCAGCGCATCGTTGACCAGACGCAGCAGGTGCGAGCCCGCGTCGCGGATCGATTCGGTGTAGCGGCGCTGCCTGGTGTCCAGCGGCGTGGACAGCAGCAGTTCGCTCATGCCCAGCACCCCGGTCATCGGCGTGCGCACCTCGTGGCCGAGCGTGGCCAGGAAGCGGGTCTTGGCCAGCGAGGCCTGCTCGGCCACCTCCTGCTTATGCACCGCCAGCTGCCAGGCGGCGCGCCGGCGCAGCCGCCGCCGGTACAGGTACGCGAGCAACCACAGCGCCAGCACCGCCAGCACCGCCAGCCCGGCGATGCCCCAGGGGCTGCGCCACCACGGCGGCAGCACGCGGAAGTGCAGGCTGACCACGTTCGACCAGACCTTGTCGGCCGTACGCGCCTGCATCTCCAGGGTGTAGTGGCCCGACGGCAGCCGCGAGAACAGACGCTCGCCGCTGGCGCCCACATCGACCCAATCCGGGTCGTAGCCGCTGAGGCGGAAGCGGTAGGTGTTGGCGTCGGTGTCGGAGAACGACAGCAGGCGCGCGACCACGTGCAGATCGCGGTCGCCTTCCTGCAGCACGATGCGGTCGGCGTGCAGCAGGTCCAGCCCGCGCTCGCCGCGGCGCACGCCGATGCGCTCGATCACCAGCGGCGGCTGCCGCCGCGACGGCACCACCTGCGACGGCTCGAACAGCACCACGCCGTCCGGGGTGCCGCCGAGGATCTGCCCGCTGCGCGCCTGCACCAGGGTGCGGATCTGGAACTCCTGGTTGGGCAGGCCATCGTGGACGCCGTAGGAGCGGATCGCCTTGCTCGCCGGATCGACCCGGATCAGCCCGCGCACGCTGCTCAGCCAGGCCACGCCGCTGGCATCAACCACCAGGCCGTTCGGCGCCAGCGCCGGGAACTCCTGTTCGGCATCGATGCGGTCGAGCAGGCTCAGCCGGCTGCCGTCCCACAGATAACGCTCCAGGCAGCCGACGCTGGCCAGCCAGACCACGTTGCCGTCGCTGATCGCCAGGGCGCTCAGCGGGCGCTGCGGTGCACCGGGCACCGCTTCGAACCGCGCGCGCTCCGGACTCCAGGCGAGCAGGCCGTGCTGCCCCAGCAACCAGGGCTGGCCCTGCGGCCCGAGGCTGGCCTCCTGCACGGTCAGATCCGCAGGCAGGCCGGCGCTTCCCGGCGCCATGGTGCGCAGCACGTGGCCATCGAGGTCGCGCACCTGCACGCCGGTGATGTCGCTGAAGATCCAGACGTGGCGGTCGCTGCTGAAGACGATCCGATCCACCTGGTCCATCATCGGCGCATCGGCCCCGGCATCCTTGCCCCAGCGCCGGACCTCGCCGCTGGCCGGGTCGTAGCGCAGCACCGCCCCCGCGGCCGCCGCCCACAGCCGGCCCTGCGGGTCTTCGGCGATCGCCCGCGCCCAGTCCAGACCGAACATCGCGCGCATGTGCCGATGCACGGCGCCGGTGGCCGGATCGAGCTTGTCCAGCACGCCACGCGTGCCGGCCAGCCACACGCCGCCGTCGCGGGAAGCGGCGGTGGCCAGCACGTAGGGGTTGCCCATCGACTCCGGGTCGTCCACCCGATAGGACAGCACCGAGAACTGCTGCCAGTTGGCCGGCAGGTGCCACAGCCCGGCATTGCCGCTGGCGAACCACAGGCCGCCCTCGCGATCCTCGAAGGCCAGCGACCAGTTCGGCTTGACCAGTCCGTGCGCGGAATTGCTGTACAGCGGCACGTTGCGGATCACCCCGGACTCGCTCTCGCGGCCCAGCCCGTCCATGGTGTCGAACCAGCGCGTGCCGTGGCGGTCGTGGACCAGCATGCCCAGCACGCTGTCGCCGGGCATGTTGCGCCAGTACGGCTCCACCACGCTGGCGTCGGCGCGCAGCAGGCGCACCCCGCCCAGGGTGGAGACCCACAGCGTATCGTCGCGCTCGGGCGTCAGCCCCTGCACTTCCGGCCGCGGCAGCGCGTCGGCGGCGACGCGCTGGAAATCGTGGCCGGTCCAACGCGCCAGGCCGCCGCGGGTGCCCACCCACAGGGTGCCGTCCGGCGTGGTCGCCAGATGGGTGACGCTGGCCGAAGGCAGGCTGCGCGCGTCGCCGGGGATCGGCATGAAGCGGCGCAGGCGGCCGTCCGGCTGCAACTGGTGCAGGCCGCCGGCGGAGGTCCCGAACCAGACGCTGCCGTCCGGCGTGGACGCGATGGACCACACGGTGGTGGAGCCGATCTGCGGATAGGTGCTGCGATCGTAGTAGCGGAACTGCCGGCGATCGGCCGAGAGCATGCCCAGGCCGGCGCCGTCGGTCCCGAACCAGACCCGGTTCTGCGCATCGACGTGCACCGACCAGATCTTGTTGTGGTGCAGGCCGTCCTCGATCCGCCAGATGCGGTAGCCGCGTCCGTCGAAGCGCGCCAGGCCATCGCTGCTGGCCAGCCACAGGTAGCCGAGCTTGTCCTCGGCGAAGCCATTGATGCTGTTGGACGGCAAGCCGTCGGCCACGGTCAGTTGGCGCGGCTGCGGCGTCGGCGGCACTGCCGCGCCGGCGACCGCGGACCACGCCAGCAGCAGCCATCCCAAGATCCGTCTCGACCGCATCGCCTCTGTCTCCCCGACGGGCATCCGTCCCGCGCCACCGACGCCATCGTCGGCGATAAGCGCCGGCGCTGGCAACCGCGTCCCGCATCGACTCAGAGCGGCGGCGGCGCCCCGTCCAGCACCGCGTCGATGGCCCCTTCCAGCATCTGCCCGGTGACCGGCTTGCGCACGAACCCGGCGAATCCGGCGGCGCGTGCGGCGGCCTCGGCCTCGCCGTCGGAGCGCGCGGTCACCGCCAGCAGCGGGAAGCCATGGCCCAGCGCACGCAACTGCCGCGCCAGCGCCAGGCCGTCGAGCGCCGGCAGGTCCAGGTCGAGCAGGCCGATGTCGAAGCTGCCCTGGCTGGCTTCGGTCAGCGCCTCCAGGCCGTGCGCGGCCCAGGTCACCTGATGGCCGCGGCCGCGCAGCAGTTCGACCATCACCTGGGCCACGGTCGGTTCGTCCTCGACCAGCAGGATGCGCAGCGCGGTGCGCGCGCGCGGTGCCGGCACCGGGACCGCCGCCGGTTCCTGCGCCGGACGCCAGCGCAGCGGCAGGCCCACGCGGAAACGCGCGCCGTGCCCCAGCCGGCTCTCGACCTGGATGCGCCCGCCCATCGCCATCGCCAGTTCCTGGCTGATCGCCAGGCCCAGGCCGCTGCCGCCCTGGCGCACCGCGGTGCGCGGGCCATCGCCCTGTTCGAAGCGCTGGAACAGCCGCGCCTGCTGCTCGCTGCCGATGCCCGGGCCGGTATCGGCCACCTCGATGCACAACCCCTGGCCGTCCTGCCCCGGCGCCACCTTCAGCGCCACCGAGCCGCTGCTGGTGAACTTGATCGCGTTGCCGAGCAGGTTCAGCAGGATCTGCCGCACCCGCAGCGCATCGCCTTCCACCGTGGTCGCGCCGGGCATGCCGTCGTGCAGATCGAAGCGCAGCCCGCGCGCCTGCGCCAGCGGCGCCATCAGGTTGACCACTTCGGCGATCAGCGCCTGCAGCGCGAACGGCTGCGACTCCAGGCGCAGGCGCCCGGCCTCGATCCGCGCCAGGTCCAGCGCATCGTTGACCAGGTGCAGCAGGTGGGTGCCGGCGCGGCGGATCGACTCGGTATACCCGCGCTGCTTCGGATCCAGCGGCGTGGCCAGCAGCAGTTCGCTCATGCCCAGCACCCCGGTCAGCGGCGTGCGCACCTCGTGGCCGAGCGTGGCCAGGAAGCGGGTCTTGGCCAGCGAGGCCTGCTCGGCCAGTTCCTGCTTGTGCAGGGCCAGTTCCCAGGCGTGCTGGCGGCCCAGGCGGCGCCGGTAGGCGCGCAGCGACATCAGCAGCAGCAGGCCGGCCGCAGCGAGCAGCCCGACGATGCCCCAGACGCTGCGCCACCACGGCGGCTGCACCCGGAACGGCAGGCGCAGCGTCGGCGACCAGGCGCCGTTGCGGGTGCGCGCCTGGATCTCCAGCACCTGCGCGCCATCGGGCAGCTGCGGCAGGGTGCGTTCGCCGCTGGCGCCGGTGCTGACCCAATCGCGGTCGTAACCCGGCAGGCGGAACCGGTAGACGATGTGTTCCGGATCGATGTAGGACAGCAGCCGCACCGCCACGCGCAGGTCGCGGTCGTCCGAGCGCAGGGTGAAGTCGCCGCGCGTCGGCAGCGTCAGCAGTTGTGGGCCGCGCCGCACCTGCACGCTCTCCATGCTCAGCGCCAGCGGCACCGGCACCGGATCCGGCTGCTGCGTGTCCAGCAGCGCCACGCTGCCGTCCGCGGCGGCCGCCACCAGCACGCCGTCGGCGGTCATCAGCAGGCCGCGCCGCACCAGTTCCTGACTGCCGAGCCCGTCGCGGGTGCCGAACGCGCGCACCGCCGGCGTGCGCCGCGGATCGACCCGGAACAGGCCACGGCGCATGCCCAGCCAGGCGCGCCCCTGCGAATCGGCGACCAGCGCGCTGGACTCGGTGGCCGGCAGCCCGTCGGCCACCGCGTAGCGCTGGCTGCGCTGCCAGTGCGCGCCGGTGCGCCGCCACAGTTCCAGCCCGGACAGCCGATGCACCCACAGCGTGCGCGCGTCGGCGAAGGCGAACGACTGCACCTTCTCGCCGGCCAGCTCCGGCGGCGTGCGGAACTGCCCGGCCGCGCCGTCCCAGTGCTGGAACTGTTCGGCGGCCACCCACGGCGTGCCGTCCGGCGCCATCGCGAACGCCGCGATGTCGGTGCCGGCCAGGCCGTGCTGGCCGCCGGGGAGGTTCTGCAGCACGTGGCCGTCGCCATCGCGCACCTGCACGCCGTAGCCCGGCGCGGCGATCCACAGCCGCTGGCGTGCGTCCAGTTGCAGCCAGGCGAGCGTGCCGTCCGGGATCGGATCGGCCTCGCCGGCGGCGCGGGTCCAGCGCTGCAGGGTGCCCCCGTCCAGCGGGCCGCGCAGCAGCGTGCTGCTGCCCCCCATCCACAATGCCCCGCGCGGGTCGTCCAGCACCGACAGCAAGCGCCCGCTGGGCGCACCGTTGGCCCAATGCGGCGCGCTCAGCGCACCGCTGGTGGTGTCGAGGCGGAACACGCTGGCGCCGGAGCCGAGCAGCCACACGCCGCCGGCGCGGGCCGGCGCCAGGCCGACATACTGATCGGCGGGCAGGCCCTGCGCGGTGCCCAGCACTGCCAGGCGGCGCCAGTCCGGACGCAGGTAGCCCAGGCCGCGCGTCGGCAGCGGCACCCACAGGCCGCCCTCGCGGTCGCGCAGCACGGTCTCCACCACGCTGGCGCCGGACACCGCCGCGCCGCCGGTATCCACCCGCCGCGCCGGCCCGTCGGCCGGCTTGTGCCACAGGCCTTCGCCGTTGCCGAGCCAGTAGCCGCCGGCGCCGTCCTCGGCGATCGCGTTGGCCGCGCGATGCAGTGCGCCGATCCAGTCCGCACGCAACCAGCGCCCGGCACGGTCGCGCCGGAACAGGCCGGTGTTGCCGCTGAACCAGAGGCCATCGCTGAGCCGGGTGATCGACATGATCACCTGCTCCTCCTGCGGCATGCCGTCGTCGATGCGGTAGGCGCTGGCGTGGCGGCCGTCGTAGCGCACCAGGCCCTTGAAGGTACCCACCCACAGCACCCCGGCATCGTCGAAGGCCAGGGTCAGCACGGCGCTGTCGAGCAGCGCGTCCACCGCCGGATCGCCGGCGCGGATGCGCTGCACGCGGCCGTCGCCGCCCAGCCGGTACAGGCCGCCGCGGTAGGTGCCGAAGTACACCGCGTCGCCGCGGCTGGCGATGGCGAACACGTCGTCGCTGCGCATCGCCGGCTGCGTGGCCATGTTGAAGTGGCGGAAGCCGCGCCGGTCCGCGCCGAGCATGCTCAGGCCGCCGCCCTCGCAGGCCACCCAGATGCGGTCGCGCGCGTCGATGTGCAGGTCCTGCACGTAGTTGCAGCGCAACGAGGCGGGATCGGCCGGATCGTGGCGCCAGACCCGGAACTCGCGCCCATCGTAGCGGGCCAGGCCGTCGCCGCTGGCGATCCACAGATAGCCGTCGCGGTCCAGCTGCAACCCGGAGATATCGCTGGACGGCAGCCCCTGCTCGCCGGAGAACACCCGGAAGCGCGGCAGTTCCGGCACCGCGGCATTGGCATCGGCGCACACGGCGGCCAGCGCCAACAGGCAGGCCAGCCCCCAGCAGCGCCACCGGCGTGGGGGATGCGGGATGGGCATGGACATCGGCTCCGGCAAAGGACGTCGGCGGATGAACACCGGCGCACTGCCGGGGCCGGACGCGCGGCGCGCCCGCTCCGTATGCCGCTCGCCGCGGCAGCGTTCTTATACCCCGCGGCCGCGGAAAAATCACACCTGCCACCGCGCGCAACGAACCGTTACGCGCCGCAGGTACGCAGCCGGCCCGGACTGTGACTAGAATCCGGCGACCTCCCAGCGCGGCCCCGCTCCATGTTCAGACCCTCTCTCGTGGCCCTCCTGCTGGCCTTGCCGGGCGCCGCCCTGGCCGCGCCGGCGCAGTACGCGCTGGACCCGGTGCACACCCGGGTGCTGTTCGCGATCGAGCACGCCGGATTCTCCAAGGCGCTGGGCACCGTGTCCGGCAGCACCGGCACCCTGGTGTTCGACCCGGACGACTGGCGCAGCGCACGGCTGCAGGCGCGGGTGCCGTTGCAGCGGCTGGACCTGGGCGACGAGAAGTGGAACCGCGCCGCGCTGGCGCACAACCTGCTCGACGGCGAGCACTACCCGGAAGCGCAGTTCGTCTCCACCCGCGTCGAGCCGATCGACGCGCAGCACGCCAAGGTGATCGGGCAGCTGACGCTGCACGGCGTCACCCGCGAGGTGACCCTGGACGTGACCCTGAACGCAGTGAAGCGTCATCCGCTGCCGCCGTTCCGTCGCACCGCCGGCTTCTCCGCCACCACCACGCTGCAGCGCGCCGACTTCGGCATCAGTTCCTGGCCATCGGTGATCGGCGGCACGGTGGAACTGCGCATCGAGGCCGAGGCCACCCGCGAGGGCGGCGCCAAGGCCGAACCGGATCCGGCGCCGGGCACTCCGCCTGCCGCTCCCACCGACACCCCCACCGCGCCGGCGGCGCAGGACGGCACGCCATGAGCGCCCGCAATACCCCCGACCGCTGGGGCAGCGTCAGCCAGACCCTGCACTGGCTGATCGCCGCCCTGATCCTGCTGCTCGGCGTGGTCGGCCTGACCATGGGCGAACTGCCGAAGACGCCCAAGTATTTCTGGGTCTACACCGCGCACAAGTCGCTGGGCCTGACCGTGCTGGCGCTGGTGATCGTGCGGCTCGGCTGGCGCCTGTACGCCGGCGCGCCCAAGCCGGTGCCGGGCACCCCCGGCTGGCAGGAGCGCATCGCCGACGCCACCCACGCCTTGCTGTACGTGATGATCTTCGCCATCCCGCTGTCCGGCTGGCTGTACGACTCCGCCAGCGGCCTGCGCCCGTTCCGCTGGTTCGGCCTGGTCGCGGTGCCCAAGCTCAGCGCCCCGAACGGGCACCTGCGCGACCTGTCGCACACGGTGCACGAATGGGGCTTCTGGCTGCTGATCGCGGTGGTCCTGGCGCATGCCGGCGCCGCCTTCTACCACCACCTGTTCCAACGCGATGCCACCCTGGCGCGGATGTTGCCGCGCGGCTGGCTCACCCCCAAGTCCTGAGGAGCTGTTTCGATGTCCACCCGTTTCGCGTCCCCCGCCGCCGTCGCCGCCAGTCTGGTGGCCCTGCTCGCCGCTGCCCCCGCGGTGCAGGCCGCCGACTATGTGCAGGCCCCCGGCTCCACCCTGGTGTTCGCCAGCAAGTACGACGGCGAAGTGTTCACCGGCCAGTTCCCCGGCTTCGACACCAAGCTCAGCTTCGACCCGGCCAACCTGGCCGGCGCCAAGCTCGACGTGACCATCCCGCTGGCCGGCGCCAAGAGCGGCAACACCGACCGCGACTCCACCCTGCAGGGCGCGGACTTCTTCGACGTGGCCAAGTTCGCCACCGCGCACTACCGCGCCGACAAGTTCCGCGCGCTGGGCAACAACCAGTTCGCCGCCGACGGCACCCTGGAACTGCGCGGCGTGTCCAAGCCGGTGACCCTGACCTTCACCTGGACCCCGGGCGCGCAGCCGGTGCTGGCCGGCAAGGCCACGGTCAAGCGTCTGGACTTCGGCGTGGGCGGCGGCGACTGGGCCGACACCAAGACCATTCCCAACGAAACCGCGATCAGCACCAAGGTGGTGTTCAAGGCGAAGTGATTCGCCACAGGCCGCGGGCGCGCGGCCGCTAAGCGGCGGATTTCCTCGTCGGGTCCGCCGCTTTTTTTATGCGCGGCTCACGCGCATTCGGGCGACGCCGCCAGCCAGGCGCGCACGCCGGCAACATCGAACGGCCAGTCCAGCTCGCGCCCGTCGGCGGCGCGCAGCACCGGCACGCGCACCCCGTAGCGCGCCTCCAGCGTCGCGTCGTCGTCGATGAACACGCTGTCCGGCTCGGCCACGCGCGCCTGCGCCAGCACCTGCAGAGCCTGGTCGCACAGATGGCAGTCGTCGCGCTGGTACAGGGTCAGGGACATGCTCGCGTCCTATGCTGCGCTGCGGACCTGGGCCGCGCGCCGGAAGCATAGAATAGACGGTCTTTCGCCCACCCCCTCGGCACGCGCATGGCTGTCAGCACCTTCGACCTGTTCAAGATCGGCATCGGGCCGAGTTCCTCGCACACGGTGGGGCCGATGCGCGCCGCCGAGCGCTTCGTGCACCGCTGGCTGTTCGACCAGGGCCGCCTGCAGGACGTGGTGCGCCTGCGTGCCGAAGTGTTCGGCTCGCTGGCCCTGACCGGGCGCGGCCATGGCACCGACAAGGCGGTGCTGCTGGGCCTGGAAGGCCAGCGCCCGAACCTGATCGATCCGGACATCATCCCCGGTGCGCTGGAGCGCATCCGCAGCAGCAAACGCATCAACCTGCTCGGCCGGCACGAGATCGCCTTCGACGAGAAGCGCGACCTGGCGATGAACAAGCGACAGAAGCTGCCGTACCACACCAACGGCATGCGCTTCACCGCCTACGCCGCCAACGACGAAGTCGTCGCCACGCGCGACTACTACTCGGTCGGCGGCGGGTTCGTGGTCAACCAGGACGACGCCGCCGACGACCGCATCGTCGCCGACGAGACGCCGCTGCCCTACCCGTTCAAGAGCGGCGACGAGCTGCTGGCGCAGGCCGCGCGCAGCGGCCTGAGCATCGCCGCGCTGATGTTCGAGAACGAGAAGTGCTGGCGCAGCGAGGACGAGATCCGCGCCGGCCTGCGCGAGATCTGGGGCGCGATGCAGGCCTGCGTGACCCGCGGCATCCGCGAAGAAGGCACCCTGCCCGGCGGCCTGCACGTGTCGCGGCGCGCGCCGGCGCTGTACCGCGAGCTGTCGTCCAAGCCGGAAGCGGCGATGCGCGATCCGCTGACCACGCTGGACTGGGTCAACCTGTACGCGCTGGCGGTCAACGAAGAGAACGCCGCCGGCGGTCGCGTGGTCACCGCACCCACCAACGGCGCGGCCGGGATCATCCCGGCGGTGCTGCACTACTTCGACCGCTTCTGCCCCGGCGCCGACGAACAGCGCGTGTTCGACTTCCTGCTCACCGCCGCGGCGATCGGCATCCTGTACAAGGAAAACGCCTCCATCTCCGGCGCCGAGGTCGGCTGCCAGGGCGAGGTCGGCGTGGCCTGCTCGATGGCCGCCGGCGGCCTGGTCGCCGCGCTCGGCGGCAAGCCGGGACAGATCGAGAACGCCGCCGAGATCGGCATGGAGCACAACCTCGGCCTGACCTGCGACCCGATCGGCGGCCTGGTGCAGATCCCGTGCATCGAGCGCAACGCGATGGGCGCGGTCAAGGCGATCAACGCCAGCCGCATGGCGATGCGCGGCGACGGCAAGCACAAGGTGTCGCTGGACAAGGTGATCCGCACCATGCGCGACACCGGCCGCGACATGCAGGACAAGTACAAGGAAACCAGCCGCGGCGGGCTGGCGGTGAACGTCATCGAGTGCTGAGCCAGCCCGATGGACGCTGGCCCGGGTGATCACCAGCGTCCTCGCTGCCGCGCGCATCAAGATCCGCGTGGCGTTGCCGCTAACGACAGAGACGTCGGCCGATCCGGCATGGGCATGCGCTTGCGGTTTCCACACGCCTCCTGGCGCCTGCTGGCGCTACAGCTGGCCATGCTCTCGACAGCGTGGAGCGCATGTGTGCCGCAGGCGCGAGCACTGCAGCCGGACAAGCAGTTCCATCACTACGAGCGCGAAGGCTGGGGGCTGGACCAGGGCCTGCCGCAGCTGAGCGTGCAGGCGTTCGCCCAGGACCGTCAGGGCTATCTGTGGATCGGCACGATGGGCGGGCTGACCCGCTTCGACGGCGTGCGCATGACCTCGTTCAACGAGGGAGCGCCGGCGCACCTGCCCGGCAACCTGATCAAGGCGCTGCACGCGGACGCCGCCGGCACGCTGTGGATCGGCACCTACCGCGGCCTGTCGCGCTACCGCGACGGACGCTTCACCACGCTGCTGCCGCAGGACCCGCAGGCGCCGTTGCTCAATATCGAGGCGATCGCGACCGACGCGCACGGCAGCGTGCTGGTCGCGGCGCAGGATGGCGTCTACGCGGTGCAAGGCGATCGCCTGCAACTGCGTCACCGCATCGCCGGCGGCGCCTACACGCTGCTGCCGCGCGCCGACGCGCTGTGGGTGGGCACGCGTGGCGCGGTGCTGCGCTTCGTCGCCGGCCAGGACGCGCCGGAGTCGCTGGCACTGCCGCAGGAGGCCGGCACGACGCCGGTGCAGCACCTGCTGGAGGCGCAAGGCAGGCTCTGGGCCGGCACCCGCGACGGCCTGCTGTTGCGCCGCGACGGGCGCTGGCAATGGCTGCCCGATACCGCCGCGACGAGCCGGCGCGCGGTGCAGGCCCTGTTCGAGGACAGCGACCGCAACCTGTGGGTGGGACAGCCCGGCGCGCTGCTGCGCGTGCGCGATGGCGCCATCGTCGAACGCAACCCGGAAAACAAGCCGAACGTCGGCGTCAACGCCATCTTCGAGGACCGCGAGCGCAACCTGTGGCTGGGCAGCAGCTGGAACGGCGCCACCCGGCTGTGGAACGGCTGGACCCGGCGCTACAGCACGCACGAAGGGCTGGACGACGCGCTGGTGTGGACCCTGGCGCGCGATCCGGACGGATCGCTGTGGGTCGGCACCGACAGCGGCCTGTCGCAGCTGCGCGATGGCCGCTACCAACCGCGCCTGAGCCTGGCGCAGTTGCACAACGAGGCGCCCTATACCTTACTGGCCGAACCCGGCCAGCTGTGGATCGGCACCCGCCATGGCGCCGCCCTGTACCGCGACGGCCGGCTCAGCCAGCCGGACTGGCTGACGCCGCTGCGCGACCTGCAGATCAGCGGGATCGTCCGCGATCGCGCGCAGCGGCTGTGGTTCGCCAGCACCGACGGCCTGTTCCGCGCCGACGGCACGCGGCTGCGCCACTACGGCACGGCCGAGGGCCTGCGCGATCCGCGCATCCGCCTGATCCACGAGACCCGCGACGGGCGTTTGCTGGTCGGCGCGCAGTCGGGCCTGTACGAACTGCGCGGCGAGCGCCTGGTCGCGCTGGCGCCGCCGGGCTCGGCGCTGGCCAGCGCCGACGTCACCGCGATCCACGAGCTGCCCGGCGGGCAATGGCTGGTCGGCACCCTCAACGAGCAGTTGTGGCTGTTCGACGGCGCGCACTGGTACGCGTTCGGGGAACAGGACGGGCTGCCGGTGAACGCCGCGTTCTTCATCGCCGACGACGGCCGCGGCGCGATCTGGGTGGCCGGCCTGCGCGGGGTCTACCGCGTGCGCCTGGCCGACCTGCTGCGCCATGCGGCGTCGCCACAGGCGCCGCTGAACGCCGAACTGATGCTCACCGAGCGCGCGCAGCGCCATGGCGGCGTGCAGGGCATGTGCTGCAACGGCGCCGGCAACGGCAAGGGCTTCATCGAGCACGGCGCGCTGTGGCTGCCCAGCCGCGACGGCGTGGTCGCGCTCGACACCGCCGGCATCGTCAAGAATCCGGTGGCGCCGCAGCCGGTTGTGGAGCGGGTGCGTGCGCTGGGCCAGTGGCTGACGCCGCAGGCGCTGCCCGCACCGCTGCCGGAAGGCGCGCGCGACCTCGACTTCGAGTTCACCGCAGCCTCGTTCCAGGCGCCGCAGAACGTCGAGCTGCGCTACCGCCTGCTCGGCTACGACCGCGGCTGGCGCACCCTCGACGACATCCGCCAGCGCGCGGTCAGCTACACCAACCTGCCCGGCGGCGACTACGTCTTCGAAGTCACCGGCAGCAACAACGCCGGCGTGTGGGCGGCCGCGCCGGCGCGGCTGCCGCTGCGGATCGCGCTGCGCTTTCAGGAGACGCCGTTCTACAGGCTGCTGCTGACGCTGGGCGCGTTCGCCCTGCTGCTGTGCGCGGTGGCCCTGGCGCGGCTGCACAACCGGCGCCAGCGCGACATCCTCGAACGCCAGGTGCGCGAGCGCACCCAGGCGCTGCAGGCGGCCAACCAGCGCCTGCAGGAGGCCAGCTTCACCGACGAGCTGACCCAGTTGCGCAACCGCCGCTACCTGTCGCTGCACATCCCCAGCGACATCGCGCTGTACCGGCGCATGGCCGCCAACGACGAGGACATGCTGTCCTCAGGCATGCTGTTCGCGCTGATCGACATCGACCACTTCAAGTCGATCAACGACAGCGGCGGCCACCACACCGGCGACGCGGTGCTGCAGCAGATGGCGCAGTTGCTGGTGCGGCTGACCCGCGAAAGCGACTACGTGGTGCGCTGGGGCGGCGAGGAGTTCCTGCTGGTGCTGCGTTCGGCGCCGCGCGAGAACCTCACCATGGCCGCCGAACGGCTGTGCCGCTCGGTCGCCGCGCACCCCTTCGTGCTCGACCACGGCCGCCAGGGCCGGGTCACCTGCTCGATCGGGCTGGCGGAATTCCCGTTCGTGCACGACCCCGACAACCTGCTCGGCTGGGAACAACTGCTGGTACTGGCGGACCGTGCGCTGTACCAGGCCAAGGCCAAGGGCCGCAACGGCTGGGCGGCGTACCGGCCGGTGCTCGGTGCGCAGGCCGAGCAGGTGCTGGCCGCGCTGCAGGAACCGCTCGCGCGGATGCAGCACCACGCCTGCCTGACCCTGGTGCACAACGGCGGCAGCCTGCCGCCGCCCGCGTGACGCGTTGACGCCTGGCAAGCGCGCGCCGGGCTAAGGTCGTGGCCCATCACGTCTGCCGTCCCGCTCCCATGCGCCTCTGCCTGCTGCTCGCCGCCCTCGCCCTGTCGCCGCCCGCCTCCGCCGCGGCCACCGACGCACCGCCGCGCCACGGCGCGCAACTGGAAGGCTTCGCCTATCCCTATCCGGTGCACTGGTACCGCTTCGACTCGCAGCGCCAGCCGCTGCAGATGGCGTACATGGATGTGGCCCCGACCGGCACGCCGAACGGCCGCACCGTGGTGCTGCTGCACGGCAAGAACTTCTGCGCGGCGACCTGGGAATCGACCATCGCCGCGCTGGTGGCACAGGGCTACCGGGTGCTGGCGCCGGACCAGATCGGCTTCTGCAAGTCGAGCAAGCCGCAGGCCTATCAGTTCAGCTTCGCGCAACTGGCGGCCAATACCCATGCGTTGCTGCAACAGGCCGGCGTGACCCGCGCCGCGATCGTCGGCCATTCGATGGGCGGCATGCTCGCCGCGCACTACGCACTGCAGTACCCGCAGGACGTGAGCCAGCTGCTGCTGGTGAACCCGATCGGGCTGGAGGACTGGAAGGCCGCCGGCGTGCCGTGGCGTAGCGTCGACGACTGGTACGCCAAGGAGCGCAAGACCGACGCGGCTTCGATCAAGCAATACCAGCAGACCGTCTACTACGGCGGACAGTGGAAGCCCGAGTACGACCGCTGGGTGAGCATGCAGGCCGGCCTCTACGCCGGTCCCGGCGGCGACCGCGTGGCCTGGAACCAGGCGCTGACCTCGGACATGGTGTTCAACCAGCCGGTGGTGCAGCGCTTCCCGCAACTGCGCGTGCCGACCACCCTGTTCATCGGCCAGCGCGACCGGACCGCGATCGGCAAGGACCTGGCGCCACCGGCGCTGGCGGCCACCCTGGGCGACTACCCGGTCTTGGGCAAGCGCGCGGCTGCGGCGATTCCCGGCGCGCGCCTGGTCGCCTTCGACGACCTCGGCCATTCGCCGCAAGTGGAAGCGCCACAACGCTTCAATGCGGCCTTGCTCGAGGCGCTGGACACGGCGCCCTGAGCGCGCGCACCCGCGACAGGTCCGGTCACTGACCTTGCACGGCGGCGCGAACGCGTCTTGCCGCGGAATCTCTCGGGTCGTCGCGGCGCCACCGCCGCACCATCGACAAGCAGCGCGCGCTGCACGCATCCGCTCGGCGGTGTGCCTCACGCCCTGCACCACTCACGCTTCGGTGCACTCGACACACCCGCACTGCACCGCAGCATCGAACAATCATGAAAACGTTGTCATCGCAGCAATCCTGGATCTGTCTCGCATTCGTTAGATTTGTCGGTTGACAACGTTGTCTTCTCATTCGGACCCTGCGCGTGCCCGGTCCGCGTGCGAGTCAAACGACGTCGGCGCCACGCGTCTCCAAGCCCCCGGGTGATCGGACTCAAGGAACCAGATGGCGGCTCACCGCCGCTCCTCAGTCGCGCTACCTACCGCATCGGAGGCGTCACCATGAACACGAAATCCGCTGGATCGTGGTTGCTGTTCTGTTGTCTCGTCCTGGCCGGCCTCGCGCCCGGCCAGACCTGGGCCGCCGCGTGCACCGGCGTCGCCGCCTGGAACCCGGCCACCATCTACGCCGCCGGCGACACCCTGACCTACGCCGGCCACCTGTACCGCGCCAACGGTCCGATCTGGAACACCGCGCCGACGTACTGCACCAGTTGCGGCTGGTACCAGGACCTGGGCACCTGCGATGGCAGTTCGAGCAACCAGCCACCGAGCGTGACCATGACCGCGCCCACGACCGGCACCCGCTTCGTGGTCGGCACCACCATCGCCTTGCAGGCGTCGGCCAGCGATCCGGACGGCAGCGTGGCGCGGGTCGAATTCTTCCGCGGCAGCACCTCGCTGGGCAGCGTCAGCGGCGCGCCGTACACGCTGTCCTGGAGCGGCGCGGCGGCCGGCGACTACAGCCTGACCGCGGTGGCCACCGACAACGCCGGCGCCCGCACCACCTCGGCCGCGGTCGCGATCAGCATCGCGGCACCGTCGACCGACACGACCGCCCCAAGCGTGCCGACCGGCCTGGCCGCCACCACGCGCGCCAGCAACGCCATCACCCTGACCTGGAATGCCGCCTCCGACAACGCCGGCGGCAGCGGCCTGGCCGGCTACGACATCCTCCGCGACGGCAATCGCGTGGGCACCTCCAGCACCACCGGCTACACCGACTCGGCGCTGATCGCCGACACTGCGTACGCCTACGCGGTCCGTGCCCGCGACAACGCCGGCAACGTCTCGGCCAGCAGCGCCACGCTGAGCGTGCGCACCCTGCCCGCCAGCGCCGGCGGCAGCAAGCGCGTGATCGGCTACTTCACCCAGTGGGGCATCTACGGCCGCAACTACCAGGTGCGCGACATCCAGACAAGCGGCGCCGCCGGCTACCTGACCCACATCAACTACGCCTTCGGCAACGTCCGCAACAACCGCTGCGAAGTCGGCGTGACCCAGCCGTCGGACAGCAGCACCGGCGCCGGCGGCGATGCATTCGCCGACTACACCAAGGCGTTCTCCGCCGCGCAAAGCGTGGACGGCGTGGGCGATACCTGGGACCAACCGCTGCGCGGCAACTGGAACCAGCTGAAGAAGCTCAAGGCCGCGCATCCGGGGCTGAAGGTGCTGATCTCGCTGGGCGGCTGGACCTGGTCGCGCGGCTTCTCCAGCGCCGCGCGCGCCGAGAATCGCCAGGCGTTTGTCGCCTCGTGCATCGATGCCTACATCCGCGGCAACCTGCCGGTCACCGACGGCGCCGGTGGCGCAACGGCCGCGGCCGGCGTGTTCGACGGAATCGACATCGACTGGGAATACCCGGTGGCCTGCGGCATCGCTTGCGGCAGTGCGGAAGACCGGCAGAACTTCACCGCGCTGCTGGCCGAGTTCCGCCGTCAGCTCGACCAGGTGCGGCCTGGGCTGCTGCTGACTGTGGCGGTCGGCGCCGGCATCGACAAGATCCGCGTCACCGACCCGAACCTGTACGCGCAATACCTGGACTACCTCAACGTGATGACCTACGACTTCCACGGCGCCTGGGATCCGCAGACCAACCACCACTCCGCGCTGTTCGAGTCGTCGGCCGATCCGTCCAGCGGCGACCAGCGCTACTACAACAGCAACGACGCCATCCAGGCCTTCCTCGACCGTGGCGTGCCGGCCGCCAAGCTCAACCTCGGCATCGGCTTCTACGGGCGCGGCTGGACCAACGTGCCCAACGTCAACCACGGCCTGTACCAGAGCGGCAGCGCCGCACCGGGTACCTACGAGGCGGGCATCGAGGACTACAAGGTGCTGCGCGGCCGCGCCGGCACCAGCTATGTCGACGCGCAGGCGCATGCGCACTGGAAGTACGACGGCAGCACCTTCTGGAGCTACGACAACCCGGCGCTGGTCACCGAGAAGATGAACTACGTCAAGACCCAGGGCCTGGGCGGCGCGTTCTTCTGGGAATTCAGCGGCGACTACCAGGGCGAGTTGCTGAAGACCATGGGCCAGGGCCTGCAATGAGCTGCGGCGCCGGCCGTCGTGCAACGCGCGACGGCCGCACCGCGTGACCCGCAGGCATCGGCGTGCAGGCAGCGTTGCCCACACGCCGACTGCCGTCGGGATCGACCCAGTCCGAACCGCGATGCCCGCACATGATGGCGGGCGTCGTTCGCTTCGCTCAGCGCACCGCGATCCGCAGCACGTCGTCGAGCAAGGCCGCCGCTGTGACATCGGCGCCCGCGCCCGGCCCCTGGATCAGCAGCGGCTGCTGCAGATAGCGGTCGCTGTGGATGGCGACGCGGTTGTCGGTGCCGGCACCGCTGGCCAATGGATGCGTCAGCGGCAGCACGCGCAGGCCCACCGAGGCGCCGTGCGCATCGAAGCGACCGACGAAGCGCAGGCAGGCGCCGGCGGCCTGTGCCTGCGCCAGGCGCGCCGCCAGCGGCGCGTCCAATTGTTCGAGTGCGGCATCCAGTTGCGCCAGCGGCACCGTGGCCAGCGCGGCCGGCACCAGCGACTCCACCTGCACCTGCTCGGCGCGCAACGGCAGGCCGGCGGCGCGGGCCAGGATCAGCAGCTTGCGCCGCACGTCCTCGCCGGACAGGTCCTCGCGCGGATCGGGTTCGGTGTAGCCGGCGGCCGCGGCCTCGCGTACGCACACGGAGAAGGCACGGCGGCCGTCGTAGCGATGCAGCAGCCAGGCCAAAGAGCCGGACAGCACGCCTTCCACCGCGTGGATATGGTCGCCACCGGCAACCAGCGCGCGCAGGCTGCTCAGCAACGGCAGCCCGGCGCCGACCGTGGCGCTGTCGCCGTAGTGGGTGCTGGCGGCATGGCGGGCGGCCTGGATCTGTTCGGCCCGCGCCAGCGCGGCGCCCTGGCCGAGCTTGTTGGCGGTGACCACGTGCACGCCGCGCCGCAGCCACTCGGCATGGCGCTGCGCCACCGCCTCGCTGGCGGTGGCGTCGACCACGATGTCGCCACGGCCCAGATCCTCCGGCAACGTCACCGCCTGCGCCGTGCGCGCGGCGGCATTGGCCGCGGCCAGCGCCTGCGCCGGCGTCACCGCGCAATCGGCAACGGTGCGCGAATTGGCCAACCAGGCGAAAGTCGGCAGGCCGGGCCGGCGCTGCTGCAGCGTCTGGTAGCGCGCGACGAAGGCGCGGCCGACGGTGCCGGTGCCGAGCAGGCCCAGCCGCGCGGTGGCCACGTCGGGCACCGTGCGCAGCGGCGCCAGCGGCGCATCGGCCAACCCGCTGCTCACGCGTCCACCCGTTTGCGGGCCAGTGCCTCGCCGGCGCGCTGCGCGCGCTGCAGGCCGGCCTGCAGGTCGGCGACCAGGTCCGCACTGGATTCGATGCCCACCGACAGGCGCAACAGGCCGTCGGAAATCCCGGCCTTGGCGCGCGCCTCGGCGGTCATCGCCGCATGGGTCATGGTCGCCGGATGCGCGATCAGGCTCTCCACGCCGCCCAGCGATTCGGCCAGGGTGAAGTAGCGCAGGCCATCGACGAAGGCGCGCACCTCGGCCTCGCCGCCGGCCAGTTCGAAACTGATCATCGCGCCGAAGCCGCGCTGCTGCCGCGCCGCCACCGTGTGGCCCGGATGCGAGGCCAGGCCCGGGTAATACACCTGGCGCACCGCGGCGTGCGTGGTCAGCAATTCCACCACCGCCTGCGCGTTCTCCTGGTGCGCGCGCAGGCGCGCGTCCAGCGTGCGCAGGCCGCGCAGGGTCAGGAACGCATCGAACGGCGAGCCGGTCAGGCCCAGCGCATTGGCCCACCACACCAGTTGCTGGTGCAGTTCGGCATCGGCCGCGATCACCGCGCCACCGACCACGTCGCTATGGCCGTTGACGTACTTGGTGGTGGAGTGGATCACCAGGTCGGCACCGAAGGCGATCGGGGTCTGCAGCGCCGGCGACAGGAAGGTGTTGTCGACCACCGCCAGCGCGCCGGCCTTGTGCGTGGCGTCGATGACGAAACGCAGGTCGGTGATGCGCAGCAGCGGGTTGGACGGGGTCTCGATCAGCACCAGTTTCGGCGCCTGCGCCAGCGCATCGGCCAGCGAGCGCGGATCGGTCAGGTCGGCGGTGATCAGCGCGAAGTGGCCCTTCTTGGCCAGCGCATTGAACAGGCGCCAGCTGCCGCCGTACGCGTCGTGCGGCACCACCAGCTTGTCGCCGGGCTGCAGCAGCGCGTTGAGCACCAGGTTGATCGCGCCCATGCCGGTCGCGGTGATCACCCCGCCGGCGCCGCCTTCCAGTTCCGCCAGCGCTTCGCCGAGCAGATCGCGAGTAGGGTTGCCGCTGCGGGTGTAGTCGTACTGGCGCTTGTTGCCGAAGCCGTCGAAGCTGAAGTTCGACGACAGCACGATCGGCGGAGTCACCGCGCCGTAGGCGGTATCGCGGTCGATGCCGGCGCGGACCGCGGCGGTGGCGGCACTACAGGGCAGATCGGTGTCGTGGGCAGTGCTCATGCGGCAACTCCGGTGGGGCGAAGGGCGGTGGCGAGAATCGCGTCGATGCGATCGGTTTCTTTCAGGAAGGCGTCGTGGCCGTAGGGCGAACGCAGCACGCGCAGACTGCCGCGCGGGCCCAGGCCTTCGACCAGGGTGACCAGGTCCGACAGCGGCACCAGGCGGTCGCCTTCGACCGCCACCACCACCGTGGGCACGGCGACGGCGGCCGGATCGATGCGGTGCAGGTCGATGGATTCGGACAGGCGCAGGTAGGCGTTGACCTGGGTGCGCGCGACGTACTGCGCGCCAGCGGCGTCCAGGTAGTCTTCGGCGGCGACGCGGACGCGGCCGTTGATCACTTCCGGCGCCGCGTCGAAGCGTTCGCCGAACTCCTCCGGAGTGCGGTAGCTGAGCATCGCGAACTGCCGCGCCAGCGACAGCCCGTGGCTCTCGGCGCATTGCAGCTGGCCCAGTGCCACGGCGCGGCGCTGCAGCGCGCGCCAGGCGGCGGCATACGGATGCGCGCGGTGCGCGCCGCTGACCGCGATCAGCTTCTGCAGGCGCTGCGGATGCCGCACCGCCAGTTGCAGGCCGACCAGCGCGCCGTAGGAGTAGCCGACGAACCCCTGCAGTTGCGCGATGTCCAGCGCGTCCAGCAGCGCGGCGATGGCATCGGCCTGGTCGGCGCTATCGATCGGCGCGTCCAGGCTGCCGTCGGCGCCGACGAAATCGAACGCCAGCAGCCGCCGCTGGGTGGGATCCAGCGCCCGCCCCGGCCCGACCAGGCCTTCCGCCCAGCCCTTCTCGGGAAAGCTGGCGTTGGCGGCGAGATGGCGGTGCGCGGAGATGCCGCCGGCGACGAACACCACCGGCGCGGCAGCCGGGCCGCTCAGTTCGTAGCGCAGGCGCAGCAGTTGCACACCGGCGTGGCGCAGCGGCAACGCGACGGCGATCTCGCCACGCATCGCGTGCACGCCGTCGGCCGGCGCGGCAACGCGGTCGTGGGACGGAGTGGCGGAGGTGGGGCGATCAGGCGAGTTCACGAGGCGCATGGCGGTATCCGGAGAGGAACGGCCATCGAGCTTCGCGGAGCTCGCGTTCGCCATGCAGAAGGCATGGATCGAACCATCTTTCGGCGGACGCGTGGGTCCCCGCAGGATTTGGCACCTACACGGGCGCTTGCGCGTCCGCTGGCTGCCCCGGCATCAAAGGGCCTGTCCCTCCGCCGGTCTCGATGGTGGAGCCACGATGCCAGCGATTTTCGGCCATGTCAATCTCTTTATTCGGATGAAGCGATATGATTTTTCGATCCCTGGCCTCGGCCATACTCCGCTTCCCCCATCGATCCCCCAGTCCGTGCGCCGACGCCGTCCCCGCCGCTGGCTTGCCGTGGTCCTGTCGCTGGCACTGGCGACCGGCACGCCTGCGCAACCGCTGCTACGCTGGAATGCCCCGCGACCCGAACCACAACCATCGCCGGCGTGGCTGCAGGTGACCGCACGCGACAGCGGCCTGCGCGAGGTCGCACTGGGCAATCCGCTCGGCGGCCCGGTGCAGATCCGCCTGCTCGGCGACAGCGCCGGCTTCACCGCCGTCCCCGCGCTGCCGCTGACGGTAGAGCTGGCCGCCGGCGAGCGCCGCGTGGTCGCGCGCCTGTATCCCCCCGGCGACCTCGCCGAGGCCGGCGGCGACGGCGCCCGACTGCGCATCGAGGCCGTCCCCGGTTCGCCGCGCGCCCATGCCGACGCGGTGCTGTATGCCCTGCCCTTCGCCGATCGCCCGGTGCGCATCGACCAGGGCTTCGGCGGCGCCTTCAGCCATCGCGACCCGGCCAACGCCTATGCCCTGGATTTCGCCCTGCCCGAAGGCACGCCGGTGCTGGCCGCGCGCGCGGGCGTGGTGATGGAGGTGCGCGACGACTTCCGCGAATCCGGCACCGACCCGCGCCTGGGCCAGGCCGCCAACCTGGTGCGGGTAGTGCACGCCGACGGCAGCATGGCGATCTACGCACACCTGGCCCCAGGCGGCGTGCAGGTGCGGGCGGGCCAGGCGGTGCAGCGTGGCGACCGCCTCGGCCTGTCCGGCAACACCGGCCTGAGCAGTGGCCCGCACCTGCATTTCGCCGTCCAGCTCAACCGCGGCCTGCGCCTGGAATCGGTGCCGTTCCGGATGGCCGGCCCGCTGGGCGAATTGCGCTTCGCCCATCCCACTCCACCCTGAGCGCGCCGCCTACCGTTCGTCGGCAAACGCATTGACATTCGCCAAGTGTATTGATGTATTAATACACATGGATGCAACCCATCTCCACGTCCAACCCAGCGCCCCCGAGCCGATCTACCGGCAGATCGCCGAACAGATCCGCCGCCTGGTCGCCGCCGGGCAATTGCGCCCAGGCGACGGTCTGCCTTCGGTACGCGAGGTCGCCGCGGTCCACGCGGTGAACCCGATGACGGTCTCGCGCGCCTATAGCCAGCTCGAAGCCGAGGGCGTGCTGGAACGCCTGCGCGGTCGCGGCATGGCGGTGGCCGCGACCGCCGCCGCACCGCAACGGCAGCGCCTGGAGTTGATCGAACCCCGGCTACAGGAACTGGTCCGGCATTGCCGCGAACTGGGCCTGCCGGCGCCTCCCGTGATCGAACGTCTTGAACAGTTGTTTGGAGAACCTGGCGATGAGTAGCGTGGCGATGCAGAGCGCAATCCAGACCGATCTGGACATGGACCTGCCGCTGGCGGCGCACGACCTGCACCTGGCGTTCGGTGCCAGCGACGTGCTGCGAGGCGTGGGCCTGCAGATCGGGCGCGGCGAGGTGGTCGGACTGATCGGCCGCAACGGCGCCGGCAAGAGCACCCTGTTGGCCTGCCTGCTCGGCCTGCTGCAGCCGCAGCGCGGCCAGGCGCGGGTATTCGGCGGTCCGGCGCTGCGCCTGGACGACGCGCGCAAGGCGCGCATCGGCTTCGTGCCCCAGCAGCCCCAGGCCTTCGGCTGGATGCGCGTGGCGGAACTGCTCGCCTTCGCCGCGCAGCTCTATCCGCACTGGGACCCGCAGCGCGCCGACACGCTGCTGCAGCGCTGGGAACTGGACCGCCGCCAGCGCATCGACACGCTTTCGCCCGGCCAGGCCCAGCGCCTGGCCCTGGTGCGGGCGCTGGCGGCGCGGCCGGCGCTACTGGTGCTGGACGAACCGGCCTCGGCGCTGGATCCGGTGGCGCGCCGCGACCTGATGCGCAAGATCGTCACCGAAACCTGCGATGCCGGCACCACCGTGCTGTTCTCCAGCCACATCGTCAGCGACCTGGAACGGGTGGCATCGCGCGTGGCTTTCCTGCACCAGGGCCGGCTGCTGCTCGACCAGCCGCTGGACGAACTCAAGGACAGCGTGTTGCGACTCACGCTGCCGCCGGCCGCCGCCGCGCTGCTCGGCGACGCCGTGCTGCGCGGCGAACTCGCACGGCGCCGCAGCGCCGACGGCGGCACCGCCGTACTGCTGCACGCCAGCGAACCGCCTTCCGCCCTGCTCGGCGTGCCCGGTCTGCGCATCGACCGGCTCGGCCTGGAGGACCTGTTCATCGAGGTGGCGGGATGAAGCGCCTGCTCGCCGATCTGCGCCTGCTGTACGCGGCATCGGGCAGGACCCGATGGGTCTACCCCTGGGTGATCGCCGCGGCATTGGCCCTGACGTGGGTCGACAATCCGCCATCGCCGCTGGTGCTGACCTGCCCCATCGTGCTGCTGCTCTGGGCACGACTCGGCGCACGCTTGCTGAGCCTGCTCGAGCAGGCGCATCGCCTGCGCCTTCCGGGGCTACGCAGTCGCTTCGCGCGCCTGTTCGCATTGGCGGTGACCGGCACCGTGCTGGTGCCGGTCCTGCTGTACGTGCCCCGCGGCAGCGATCCCAGCCTGACGGCACCGACGCTGCTGCTGTGCGCGTCCGGCGGGCTGCTGCTGGCGACAGCGCCGGCGTGGTCCAGTACCGCACTGCTGTGTCTGCCGCCCCTCGGCTTCATGCTGCACTACTGGGTCGGCGTGCCATTGGACGCGTACCCGCGCAGCACCATGCTGGCCATCGCTGCAGCGTGCGTCGCGGGCGCGACGTGGGCGTACCGCCGCGCCAGCACGCCTCGGCCCGTCGCGCTCGCGCCCTGGCTGCGTCCGCTGTGGATGAACCTGCAGCCGCGCCTGCCCGGCGATGGCGCGATCAGGCAGGTGGTCGCATCGCAAACCGGGCGCCGTGGGTGGATGCAGGGCATCGCGCGCCCCAGCGTTCCCTCGGACCTGCACGGCGCACCGGAACGCGCCATGCGCTTCGCACTCGGTCCAGGTTTCGCTCCCGGCAGCGCGGCCGGCACCGCGCTGGCCGTCCTCGTCATGCCGTCGCTGGTGTTGCTGTGGACGCTGCTGCTGGTGGGCACGCAATCGCCGACGCTGCCGCTGATCCTGGCCAACGTCATGGCCAACCTGTCCAGCGCGAAGTTTCTGCAACGACTGTGGCTCTGGCGCAAGCACGGCAACCTCGGCCTGATGGAAAGCGCCCTGCTGCCCGGCCTGGGCGCACCCGGGCAGATCGGCACGCTGTTCAACCAGGTGGTGCTGAAATGCGCGATCGCGGCGATGCTTCCGTGGCTGTGCCTGTCCTGGCTGCTCGGGCTGCTCAGACACGCCCCGACCGCCTACTACCCACTGACGGTGTCGATCACCCTGACCGGGACCCTGCTTGCCAGCACCGTCCTGCTGGCCTGCCTGCGCTGGCCGCGCAGCGTGTCGGCGCTGGTCGCGGCGCACTGCGCACTGACGCTGCTGGGCGCCATCAGCATCGGCCAGGTCGGCCTGCCCCGCGCGGTGGCACCGCACTGGCTGGCACCAGCCTGGAGCCTGCTGCTGCTTGGCATGGTCATCGTCTACAACCTGATGGCACGCCAATCCAGCAAGCGCCCGCACCCCTGGCTGCTCAACTGAACGGCCGTAGCGGGAAGCCCGCTATAATCGCGGGCTTCCTCCGTTGCCGATGACGCCCCATGCGGGCGTGCCGCCCATGTCCGAAGTCGCCACCGAAGCTGCGCGCCGCCGCACCTTCGCCATCATTTCCCATCCCGACGCCGGCAAGACCACGCTGACCGAGAAGCTGCTGCTGTTCGGCGGGGCGATCCAGATGGCCGGCTCGGTGAAGGGCCGCAAGGCCGCGCGCCATGCCACCTCGGACTGGATGGCGCTGGAAAAGGAGCGCGGCATCTCGGTGACCTCGTCGGTGATGCAGTTCCCGTACGAAGGCAAGATCATCAACCTGCTCGACACCCCCGGCCACGCCGACTTCGGCGAGGACACCTACCGCGTGCTCACCGCGGTGGACTCGGCGCTGATGGTGATCGACGTGGCCAAGGGCGTGGAAGAGCGCACCATCAAGCTGATGGAGGTGTGCCGGCTGCGCGACACGCCGATCATGACCTTCATCAACAAGCTCGACCGCGAGGGCAAGGATCCGATCGACCTGCTCGACGAGGTCGAGACCGTGCTCGGCATCGAATGCGCGCCGGTGACCTGGCCGATCGGCATGGGCCAGCGCCTGAAGGGCGTGGTGCACCTGGTGACCGGCGAAGTGCACCTGTACGAACCCGGCCGCAACTTCACCCGCCAGGATTCGACCATCTTCCCGTCGCTGGACGCGCCCGGCCTGGCCGAGAAGATCGGCGAACAGATGCTGGCCGAACTGCGCGAGGAACTGGAACTGGTGCAGGGCGCCAGCCACGCCTTCGACCTGGACGCCTACCGCGCCGGCAAGCAGACCCCGGTGTTCTTCGGTTCGGGCGTCAACAACTTCGGCGTGCAGCCGCTGCTGGACTTCTTCGCCGAGCACGCGCCGCCGCCGCAGCCGCGCGCCACCACCGGCCGCCAGGTGCAGGCCGGCGAGGACAAGCTCACCGGCTTCGTGTTCAAGATCCAGGCCAACATGGATCCGCAGCATCGCGACCGCGTCGCCTTCATGCGCATCTGTTCGGGCCGCTTCGCCGCCGGCATGAAGACCCTGCACGTGCGCACCGGCAAGGAGGTCAAGCTGGCCAACGCGCTGACCTTCATGGCCAGCGACCGCGAGATCGCCGCCGAGGCCTATCCCGGCGACGTCATCGGCATCCACAACCACGGCACCATCTCCATCGGCGACACCTTCACCGAAGGCGAGTCGCTGTCGTTCACCGGCATTCCCAACTTCGCCCCGGAACTGTTCCGCCGCGCGCGCCTGCGCGACCCGCTCAAGCTCAAGCAATTGCAGAAGGGCCTGGCGCAGCTGTCCGAGGAAGGCGCCACCCAGTTCTTCCGCCCATTGATGAGCAACGACCTGATCCTCGGTGCGGTCGGCACGCTGCAGTTCGACGTGGTCGCCTACCGGCTCAAGGACGAGTACGGGGTGGACGCCAGCTTCGAACCGGTGGGCGTGGTCACCGCGCGCTGGGTGCACTGCGACAACCCCAAGAAGCTGGAAGAGTTCCGCGAGAAGAACGCGATGAACCTCGGCATCGACGCCGCCGGCGAACTGGTCTACCTGGCGCCGACCCGGGTCAACCTGCAACTGGCGCAGGAACGCGCGCCGGATGTGCGCTTCGCCGCCACGCGCGAACATGCGCACAGCGTGGCGGTGGAATGACCGCCATGTGACCGCGGGCGTGCGCCGGCTGAGCGCACGCCCAACCGGCGGCGCCGTGTTGCGCCGCAGCGGATGCGAACCGCTCGCAATTGCGCTACCGTGCGGGCCCATGGATGCAGACCGGTCGCCCGCCTACTCGAACGCCGACGCGCAGCCTTCCACGGACTGGCGCGACGAACTGGCCAGCGCCCTGACCCACGGCCTCGGCGCCATCGCCGCGCTGGCCGGCGGCTCGGTGCTGATCACCCTGGCCGCCATCTACGGCGACGGCTGGCAGCTCGCCACCGCGATCGTGTTCAGCGTCACCTTGCTGCTGCTGTACGTGGCCTCGACGCTGTACCACGCCATCCCGCATCCCGGCGCCAAGGCGCGCCTGCAGATCTTCGACCACTGCGCGATCTACCTGCTGATCGCCGGCACCTACACCCCGTTCACCTTGATCGGCCTGCGCGGCCCGTGGGGCTGGGGCCTGTTCGCAGCGATCTGGACCATCGCCGTGGCCGGGGTGATCTTCAAGCTGTTCTTCACTGGTCGCTTCCGCCTGCTGTCGACCATCCTGTACATCGCGATGGGCTGGCTGATCGTGGTGGCGATCGAACCGCTGCTGCGCTCCGTCGACGCCTGGACCCTGGGCTGGCTGCTGGCCGGCGGTCTGTTCTACACCCTCGGCACGTATTTCTACCAGCGCGACACCGTGCGCTACTTCCACGCCATCTGGCATCTGTTCGTCCTCGCCGGCAGCGTCTGCCACTTCGTGGCGGTGACCGGCCAGGTGCTGTAGGCAGACCATCGGCCGTTCGCCGGCGTCCCGAACACCCGCCCTCCCAGGGCGGCATGACGGACCGCTCTGCGATCGCAACGCCTACCCAGGCATTCGCTTGGAATGTCGAGCGCATGGCGTGCGCTCTGCAGCAACGCCGATCAGCTCTTGCGCTTCTGACACGCTCCAGCAGAGACGACCATGTGCGATGGATGCTGGTTGACATAGCGCTGCTTCGTCGCGAACGCCCCATCCGGTTCCGTTTCGAGGTTGTCGGAGACATGGATCGTGAAGGTTCCAACTTCCGAGAATGCGGCGACCACGTGCTCCTTGCCTTCCGCATCCCAATACATCCCGGCCGCGATGGCAGGCGTAATAACCACGCGCCCACCGGTTGCCGAAACGCCCTCGCACTGGGTCTCGCTGTCCATCAAAACAAGGAATCTTCCGCTCGGCGCCAGAATGCCCACTTCAATCGGATCGATGTTCCCGACGTCGATGCGCACAAGCTGCGCCGGATCCACATCCGCCTGAGACGCGCCACCCAACGGCGACACTAGACAAAAGGCAGCGACGGCGAGTGGAAACCTGCCGAAGCGCTTGGCTGACTCTCTCACACGCATCCCCTGTCAGATACACCGACGACCGCTGATTGACCGGGACCAAGGGTGATGCACTGCGATGCTGTAGGCGGCCAGAAAGCCACCTTCACCATCGAGTACCTTGGAATCGCCGTCAGCGATCTCCGGCCCTTCCCGTGAGCGGCAGCGTCTGATCCCGCAGGCAACCCACATGCATCATGCATCCCCGGTGTGGACGCGGACAACGCCCATCGGACCCGCCATCCCTTCCGCTTTCGCACCCCGTGCACGGCGGCTGCCTAGGATGGCCGCATGGCTCGCGACCCCGCTTCCGCATCCCGCTCCTGGCCCTGGCGGCGCAACGACGGCCGCCTGCGGCGCTGGCCGTTCGTGCTCGGCGCGCTGGTGCTGCTCCTGCTCGTCATCATCCTGATCTTCGACTGGAACTGGTTCAAGGCGCCAGTGGAACGCGCGGTGCAGGCGCGCACCGGCCGCGCCTTCCATATCGACGGCAACCTGGACGTGGACCTGGGCCGCATCGTCACCGTGCGTGGCGATCGCCTGCGCTTCGCCAACGCCGACTGGTCGAAGCAGGCGCAGATGGCCAGCGCCGACCGCGCCGAACTGGACATCGCGCTGTGGCCGCTGCTGCGCGGACGCGTGCGCATCCCCGAGATCCGCCTGACCAAGCCCGATCTGCTGCTGGAAACCGGACCGAACGGACAGCCCGGCAACTGGGTGTTCGGCCAGTCCGACGGCGGCCGTCCGGTCGTGCTCGGCGCCCTGCTGGTACAGCAGGGACACCTGCGCTTCCAGGACCCGGCCGGGCGCACCGAGATCGACATCGCCGTCGACAGCCAGGTCGGGCAGCGCCGCCGTGGCGATGCCGCCCCGCCGATCGCAGTCAGCGGCGACGGCCGCTGGCGCGGCAATCCCTTCACCCTGAAAGGCAGTACCGCCTCGCCGCTGGAACTGAGCGAGAGCGACCATCCGTTCCGCGTCGACCTGCGTGGCAGCGCCGGCAGCACCCGCGCGCACATGCGCGGCACCCTGACCAATCCGTTCCAGTTGCGCGTGTTCGACCTGCAACTGCAACTGGCCGGCACCGACATGGCCCACCTGTATCCGCTGCTGGGCATCGCCATTCCCTCCACCCCGCCCTACCAGTTGGACGGACGCCTGCAGCGCGACGGCGATCGCTGGCGCTACCAGGACTTCCGCGGCCGCGCCGGCGACAGCGACCTGGCCGGCACGGTGCAGATCGACACTGCGGGCCAGCGCCCGTTCCTGCGCGCCGACCTGCGTTCGCAGCGGCTGGATTTCGACGACCTGGCCGGCTTCGTCGGCGCGCCGCCGCGCACCGGCGCCGGCGAGACAGCCAATGCCGAGCAGAAGGCGCAGGCGGCCAAGCTCGCCGCCACCGACAAGGTGCTGCCGTCCACCCCATACGACCTCGGCAAGCTGCGCGCGATGGACGCCGACGTGCGCTGGAAGGCGCAGCGCATCAATGCGCCGTCGCTGCCGCTGGACGACATGGACGCGCACCTGAAGCTCGATGACGGCGTCCTGCTGCTGCAACCGCTGAACTTCGGCGTGGCTGGCGGCGACCTGCGCTCGGACATCCGCATGGATGCGCGCAAGCCCACCCTGTTCACCCGCGCGCAGGTGTCGATCCGCGGCGTGCAACTGGGCAAGCTGTTCCCCGACGGCAAGCTGGCCAAGGAAGCCGCCGGCGCGATCGGCGGCGAGATCGCGCTGGCCGGCAGCGGCAACTCGATCGCGCAGATGCTCGGCAGCGCCGACGGCAACGTCGCGGTCGGCATGGGCAAGGGCCGGATCAGCAACCTGGTGATGGAGCTGGCCGGGCTGGATATCGCCGAATCGCTGAAGTACCTGGTGACCAAGGACCGCGAGATCCCGGTGCGCTGTGCGTTCGGCGACTTCGGCGTGCAGCACGGAGTGATGACCTCGCGCGGCCTGGCCTTCGACAGCACCGACACCCTGCTGGTCGGCAGCGGCACCATCGACCTGCGCCAGGAACGCCTGGACCTGCTGCTGAAGGCGCAACCCAAGGACCACAGCATCCTCGCCCTGCGCTCGCCGCTGCGCGTCGGCGGCACCTTCAAGGACCCGAGCTTCCGCCCCGATTTCAAGGCCCTGGGCCTGCGCGGCGCGATCGCCGTCGCCCTGGGCAGCATCGCCCCGCCGGCCGCCCTGCTGGCGACCATCGAGACCGGGCCGGGGAAGGATATTCAGTGCGGGCGGTGAAGCCGGGAGTGGGGAATCGGGAATGGGGAATCGTCAGATCAAGAGCGCATTGCGTGGTCTGACATCGCCAGGCGAATCACGCCCAAACGCATAACGCGGGATCCGCGCTCCTGCCTTTCCCATTCCCCATTCTCTTTTCCCGACTCCCAGCCCCTCAGCTCCTGATGTACTCCTGCAACTGATCCAGCTCCTCGCGCTGCTCTTCGATCACCGCCTTGACCAGGTCGCCGATCGAGATCACGCCGATCACGGTGCCGGCGTCCACCACCGGCAGGTGGCGGATGCGTTGCCCGGTCATCAGTTCCATGCACTGCTGCACGCTCTGCGACGGGTCCACGGTGTGCACCCTGCTGCTCATGATGTCGCGCACCGGCGTGGTCGCCGAGGAGCGGTCCTGAAGGACCACCTTGCGTGCGTAGTCGCGCTCGGACAGGATCCCGGACAGCTGTCCGTCCTGCAGCACCAGCACCGCGCCGATGCCCTTGGCGGCCATCAGCCGCAGCGCCTCGATCACCGCCGTGTCCGGCGCGACCGCGTGGATCTCATTGCCCTTTTCGCTCAAGACCTGCCGTACCGTCCGCATCGCTGCCTCCCGGTTCGCTGGATCGCACGGCCGAGCATACTCCTTCGCCCGGTGCACGCCAGGTCTCCACCAGGTACAGCGGACGTTGCTTGGATTCCTCGTACAGCCGGCCCAGGTATTCGCCGATCAGGCCCAGCGCGATCAGTTGCACGCCCCCCAGGAACAGGATGACCGCCATCATCGTCGGCCAGCCGGCCACCGGGTCGCCCCACAGCGCCGCCTTGACCACCACCCAGATCGCGAACAGGAAGGCGCCCACCGCTGTCGCCAGGCCCAGGTAGGTGGCCACCCGCAATGGCGCGGTGGAGAAGCCGGTGATGCCGTCCAGGGCGAAGTTCCACAACCGCCACAGACTGAACTTGCTGCGCCCGGCCAGCCGCGGCGCACGCCGGTACGGCACCGCCAGGCGGCGGAAACCGATCCAGCCGAACAGTCCCTTCATGAAGCGGTGGCGCTCGCGCAACTGCCGCAGCGCGGCCAGCGCGCGCGGCGACAGCAGGCGGAAATCGCCGGTATCGGCGGGGATCGGCGTCTTCGACAGGCGCCCGATCACCCGGTAGAACAGCGCCGCGGTGCCGCGCTTGAGCCAGCCCTCGCCTTCGCGCACCAGGCGCGTACCGTAGATATCGTCGTAGCCGGCGCGCCAATGCGCGACGAACTGTCCGATCAGTTCCGGCGGATCCTGCCCATCGGCGTCCAGCAGCATCGCCGCGCCGCGATCGACGCAGTCCAGACCGGCGGTCAGCGCCAGTTCCTTGCCAAAATTGCGCGACAGGCGCAGCGCGCCGACCCGCGGATCGGACGCGGCCAGCGCCTGGATCGTCTCCCAGGTGGCATCGCGGCTGCCGTCGTCCACGTACAGCACCCGCCCCTCCAGTCCCGGCACGGCGTCGAGCGCGGCGAGGATGCGCGGGTGCAGCAGCGGCAGGGTCTGCGCCTCGTTGAACGCAGTGACGACGACGGTGAGACGTTCGGATTCCATCGGCGGATGGTACGGAGCCGCCTGCGGGTTCACCAGCAGTGGGCATCACCTGACGAGCCACTCCCTTCTCCCATTGGGAGAAGGTGCCCCGAAGGGGCGGATGAGGGTACGTCTGCTGCCGAACCCCACCACGCTCACGTGCCGGCCGTACCCTCACCCCAACCCCTCTCCCGAAGGGAGAGGGGCTTTGAATCCCTTCTCCCATCGGGACCATGGCCCCTTCTTGGGGGAAGGTGCCCCGAAGGGGCGGATGAGGGTGCGCCTGCCGCCGAACCCCACCACGCTCACCTGCCGCCGTACCCTCACCCCAACCCCTCTCCCGGGGGGAGAGGGGCTCAAGCTACGGCGCCTGCAGATAAGCCGGGCCGCCCAGTTGCCGGGTCTGGCGCTGGATCCAGTTGGCGCGGCCCTGCACGTACGGGCCTGGACGCGCGGCGTTGTAGCGCTGCGGCGCCGGCAGCACCGCCGCCAGCAGCGCGCTCTGCGCCGGCGTCAGCTGCGCCGCGTCCTTGTTCCAGAAGCTGCGCGCCGCCGCCTGTGCGCCATACACGCCGTCACCGAACTCGGCAACGTTGGCGTACACCTCCAGAATGCGCTGCTTCGACCACAGCGCCTCGATCAGCACCGTGTACCAGGCCTCCAGGCCCTTGCGCAGCCAACTGCGGCCTTGCCACAGGAACAGGTTCTTGGCGACCTGCTGGCTGATGGTGCTGGCGCCGCGCAGACGGCCGCCGCGCGAGTTGTGGTCGCGCGCCTTCTCGATCGCATCCAGATCGAAGCCGTGATGGCTTGGGAAGCGCTGGTCTTCCGCGGCGACCAGGGAGATCGGCAGGCTCGGCGCGATCTGCGCGGTGTCGCGCCAGTCGTACGCGATGCGGTACGACCAGTCGCCACTGGCCCAGGCACCAAGCTGGCGCTCCAGCATCATCGCCGAGAACGGCGGGTCGACGAAGCGCAGCAGCAACACCTGCGACACGCTCGCCAGCACGAACAGCAACGGCGCCAGCAGCAGCCAGCGCCGCCAGCGCCTGGCCCGTGGACGCGCCGGCAGAGCGCCACTTGCATCGCGGCGCCCCGCCCCCATTCCTATGCTTTCTTCGATCTGGTCCACCGTGACGATCCACTCTCGTGCGGTCGCCATCTTCCCATGCGCAGCGAGGCCGCAATGCATTCTTCCGACGATCGTCTGACCCGCTTCCTGCTCCCCGGCGCCGGCGTGCGCGGCGTGCACGTACGCCTGCACGACACCTGGCGCGAGATCCTGGCGCCGGCCAGCTATCCTGCCGCGGCCACCGAACTGCTGGGCGAGGCCTGCGTCGCCGCGGCCCTGTTCACCGGCCATACCAAGGTCGACGGGCGCCTGTCGGTGCAGTTGCGCAGCCAGGGCGCGCTGCGCACCCTGTTCGCCGAGTGCACCGCCGCCGGCACGCTGCGCGGCATCGTCCAGTTGGGCGAGGGCCAGGACGCGCCGCGCGACCTGCGCGTGCTCGGCGACGATGCCCTGCTGGCGATCACCATCGAGAACCCCGGCCTGGACCCGCGCGAACCGCAGCGCTACCAGAGTCTGGTGGCGATGTCCTCGGCCGAGCTGGACGAAGCCTTCGAGGACTACTTCCGCCAGTCAGAGCAGTTGCCGACGCGGCTGATCCTGGCCGCCGACGGTACGCACGCCGCCGGCCTGCTGCTGCAGAAGCTGCCGGGCGACGCCGGCGACGAGGACGGCTGGAACCGCGCCGGCGCGCTGTTCGAGACCGTCGGCGAGGCCGAACTGCTGGCCACGCCGGCCGAAACCCTGCTGCACCGGCTGTTCCACGAGGAGACCCCGGAACTGCTCGGCGACCGCCCGCTGCGCTTCGGCTGCTCGTGCTCGCGCGAGCGGGTCGCGGCGATGCTGCGCTCGCTCGGCGAGGAAGAAGCGCGGGCGGCGGCCGAGGCGACCGGCCAAGTTGAGATCCGCTGCGAGTTCTGCGGCCGCCACTATGACTTCCCCTTGACGGAATTCGGAGTATTGTTTGCCGTAACGCAGGCTGAACCGACGTCCTCGGAGCGCTTGCACTAGCTGAAACGCGCGTCGCGACCGGGGAGTCCGACTTGTTAAAGAAACATAAACCCTCTAGCATCGACCACCCTGTCCGGCGGGAACTTTCGTGCCCGCCCCAAGTCTCAGATTGCTGATGCGACCCTTCCTGCGCCTACCGCTCGCCCTGCTGATCGCCCTTGCGGCGAGCACGGGCGCGCACGCGCAGAGCAAGCCCGCCACTGGTCACGACCGCACCGTGTTGCCGGTCTGGAACAAGGGCAGCGGCAAGGTCGAGGCGCTGCTGTACCTGGAGCCCACCGGCGAACAGGCGGTCGGCGCGCGCTGGCATTTCGGCCGCAACTCCCTGGATGCAGCGTTCGGCCTGTCCTCCGGCGACTCGCTGGGCCTGCTGTGCAACAGCGCCAGCGGCGGCAGCATCAGCGGCTTGGCCAGCCACTGCATGCTGGCCAGCCTGGGCGACGACGACGGCACCACCGGCCACCATGTCGCCGCCACCACCACCTTCAACCGCCCCGGCGGGCGCCTGTCGCTGTCGGCGGGCACCGGCCGCGAGAACCTCCCCGCCTGGCTGGCCGGCGCCAACAAGACGCCGTCGATGCGGATGGAGCAGAACGACCTGACCGTCTTCGCGCAGCAGAACATCGGCCGCGAGGGCTTTGTCTCGATCGGCGGCACTTACGCCAAGGCCCGCCTGGTGCCGATCGCCGACGCCACCCCGGCCATGCTCGACCGCTGGGACAGCAAGAGCCTGAGCATCGGCGGCGGCTACGGCTCGTTCAGCGCCAACGTGATCGGCCGTGTCGTCGACGCCCCGGGCCAACCCGGCAAGTGGACCGGCCTGGGCGTAGGCCTGACCTGGCGCACCCCGTGGAGCGGCCAGCTGACCGTGGGCGCCGAGAACGTCATCACCCGCGGCAAGAACCCGTTCTCGCCGAACAACATCAGCACCGAAGAGGGGACCATCCCCTACGTGCGCTACGAGCAGGATCTGTAGGCCTCGCCAACTCGGTCTCACCACGAGACACACGCCGCCTGCCCAACAGCTCCTCACGGGGCTTTTTTCATTTCTGAAACACCACAAGACGGGGCGTCCAACGTCTTTCAACTCCCCGCTCTTAACGACTCTTTAATTTCAGCGGGAACGCAGTTACTATCGGTTCACCCTACGGTTTTGGCTCCGCATTTCGGCGCCCCGTCGGCCAGTTCGCAACCATATCGCATTCGGAGAGAGAGCCAATGATCTGCAAGACCACCAAACTGCGCGACGCAGTTTTGATCGCCCTTGCCGCGAGTACGGGCGGTGCCGCCAGCGCCGCGTTCGCACAGGACGCCAACAGCGGTACTACCACGCTCGACCGCATCGAAATCACCGGCTCGCGCATCAAGCGCGCCGACGTGGAGACGTCGCAGCCGGTCTTCAGCATGTCGCGCGAAGACATCCAGGCGCAGGGCCTGACCTCGATCGGCGACGTGCTGCAGAATCTGTCTGCCAACGGCTCCACGCTTAACTCCACCTATAACAACGGTGGTAACGGCGAAACCCGCGTCAGCCTGCGCAACCTCGGCTCCAATCGCACCCTGGTACTAGTCAACGGCCGCCGCTGGGTCGCTGGCACCGGTCTGGGCGGCGCCACCGATCTGAACACCATCCCGACCGCCGCCATCGAGCGCGTGGAAGTCCTGAAGGACGGCGCCTCGGCGATCTATGGCTCCGACGCGATCGCCGGCGTGGTCAACATCATCCTGCGCAAGGATTTCGACGGCGCCGAAGCAAACGCCTATTACGGCCAGTTCAGCAAGGGCGATGGCGCGCGCCAGAGCTTCGACGTGACCATCGGCAGCACCGGCGAACGCTTCAGCGCGCTGTTCGGCGCCGGCTACGTCAAGGAAGATCCGGTGATGGCCGGCGACCGCGCGATTTCCGCCGTGCCGATCTACAAGACGGGCACCGCCTTCGGCAGCACCACCAGCCCGAACGGTCGCTTCGCGGTGTGCAACGGCACCTTCGCCAATGGCGTGTGCAGCGGTACCCAGACCCGTCCGAACGGCACGACCGGCCAATTCGGCTACGACGCCGGCTCGACACCCGCCAACTGGCGCAACTGGGGCGCGGGCGTCAACGATCTCTACAACTTCGCCCCGGACAACTACCTGCTGACTCCGCAGGAGCGCAAGTCGATCTTCGGCCAGGCGATGTTCAAGATCACCGACAACGTCAGCTTCTCCGCACAGGCGACCTACAACAATCGCCAGTCCGAGCAGTTGCTCGCCTCGATGCCGATCGTGCTCGGCACAGGCCCCGGCGCCGGCGTCCAGGCCCGCACCATCGCGATCTCGCCGAATAGCATCTACAACCCGTTCGGCCGCACCGTCTCGCGCGTGCAGCGTCGCGCCACCGAAACCGGCGGCCGCAGCTTCAAGCAGAACGTCGATACTTTCGGCTTCGTCGGCGCCCTTGAGGGCAGCTTCGAGCTGGGCGATCGCTACTTCTCCTGGGATGCGGGCATGAGCTATGGCCGCAACGACCAGAACGACACCACCACCGGCCTGTTCAATCTGCTGTCGCTGCGCAACGCGGTGGGTCCGTCCTTCATCGACGCCACCGGCACCGCGCGTTGCGGCACCCCGGGTGCGATCGTCAACGGCTGCGTGCCGGCGAACCTGCTGGGCGGCGTCGGCGGCCTGACCCCGGAGATGCTGAACTACATCACCTTCGTCGCGCACGACGAATACCAGTACAAGATGAAGCAATACTTCGCCAACCTCACCGGCGAAGTCGCCGACCTGCCCGGCGGCACCCTGGCCTTCGCCGCCGGCGTGGAGCACCGTGCCGAAAGCGGCTACGACTCGCCGGACGCGCTGATCGCCTCGGGCAACACCACCGGCAACGTGCGTACCCCGACCTCGGGCGGCTATTCGCTGGACGAAGCCTACCTGGAAATCTCCATCCCGCTGCTCAAGGACGTGACCCTGTTCAAGGAGCTGGAATTCGACGTCGCAACGCGCTATTCGAAGTACGACACCTTCGGCAACACGGTCAACAGCAAGTTCGGTTTCAAGTGGAAGCCGATCGACGACCTGCTGATCCGCGGCAACTGGGCGCAGGGCTTCCGCGCGCCGTCGGTGTCCGAGCTGTTCCAGGGCGTCGCCGACAGCTTCGAGCAGATCGCCGACCCCTGCTCGACGACCTTCGGCGGCGGCTATGCGGGCCTGACCGCCGAACAGCGCGCGCGCTGCTCCGCGCAGGGCGTACCGGCGGGCGGCTACGACCAGGGCAACGCGCAGATCCGCATCAGCACAGGCGGCAACGTCAACCTGAAGCCGGAAACCTCCACCACCAAGACCCTCGGCTTCGTCTGGAGCCCGAGCTTCGTCAGCGGCTTCGACGTGTCGCTGGACTGGTGGCAGATCAAGCTGGAAAACACCATCACCAGCTTCAGCGGCCAGCGCATTCTGGACGATTGCGTGAAGGATGGGGTCGCTCAGGCCTGCTCGCTGTTCTCGCGTAACGCCGACGGTTCCATCAACGAACTGCTGTCCGCTGGCCTGAACATCGGCTCAACGCTGGTGGAAGGTTATGACATGACCGTCAACTACCGCCTGCCCGAGCAGTCGTGGGGCACGCTGTCCTTCAACTGGGATACCACCTACTACGCCCGGAACGAGGACAACAACGACGGCAACAACAAGGTCGGCGAGTACTCGGATCGCAACAATAACTGGCGCATCCGCTCCAACCTGTTGGCGCGCTGGGAGTTGGGCGATGTCGGCGCCACCTGGTCGATGCGCTACTACTCCAAGCAGGACGAACCCTGCCCGTTCAGCACCAACGACTATGGCTTCGGCCAACTCTGCAGCAACTTCAACACCAACCCGGACCTGTCCTACAACAAGCTGGGCGCCACCGTGTACAACGATGCGTCCTTCTATTGGAAGGCGCCCTGGAACGCGAAGATCACCCTGGGCGTGAACAACATCTTCGCCCGCAACCCACCGGTCTCGTACACGACCTTCGCCAACAGCTTCGATCCGCAGTACGAAGTGCCGGGCCGTTTCCTGTACATGCAGTACAACCAGAAGTTCTGATCCACTCGTCGTCGCGTCACCCGATGCAGCCCCGCAAGGGGCTGCATCTTTTTTTGGGCGACGGAACCGGTCGATTGCGACGGCAGTTCGATCCGGGGCTCCGGCGGGCGTCGGCTACGCCAGTCCCAGAGCGGAGCGTAACGGCTGCAGTTGCGCCGCATACGGCGCCCACACCCGCGCGCGATCCGCGCGCAGACCACCCTGCATCAGTCCGACGCTCGCCGTCGCGACCGCGCCATGAGCCCGCTCCAGATCCAGCATCTGCGGCTGGTACGGCAATCCGCAGAAGGCCGCGACCTGGCGCAACGTCGCCTCCGGCTGCGCGACCAGCGCTGCGTAATCGACCCGCAACAGTGCGTCGGGCAGGCTGCGCTCCCAATGCTGCATCAGCCGCTGGTGTGCAACGAAGTAGCCGGCCATTTCATGCTGCGTGTAGGAATAGCCGGCCACGCCCGAATACAGCACGCGCAGATTGGAGAAGCAGGTATCCATCGGATCGCGCGCCATCCACACGATCCTGGCTTGCGGCAACGCCTTGCGGATGAAGCCGACATTCAACGCATTGGCCGGCAGTTTCTCCACGAGGACATCCCGGCCCTGGACTGCCCACGCGGCCGCGTGCAGATAGTCGGCGCCTGCGCGGCGCAGCGCGTCCGAATCCAGGCGCGCGAGCATATCCAGCGAGAGCGCATCCCGCGCCGCGGTATTGGTGACGCCGCGCAGTTGCTCGGGAAACAGATAGGACTCGCCCACCGAGCGGACCTGGGAATGGCGCACGAGCATCTGTTCGAGCAGCGTGGTGCCGCTGCGGTGCATTCCCACGATGAAGATCGGACGCGGACCACCTTCCGTTATCGGCATCGGCTCGGCCAGATACGCCGGCGAACACCGCCGCTCGATGCCATCCAGCAAGGCCAGCGAATCGGACAGGCGGTAATCGATGCGCCGGCGCGCGCTGCCGCATGCCTGCTCCAGTGCCTGCCATGCCTCGGCGTGCTCGCCCAGATCGTGCAGTTCCTTGTGCAGGGCGAAATTCAGATAGGTTTCGCCCATGGAACCTGGCGGACAGCGCCTCAGCGCGTCGCGCAGGCGGCCCACATGATTGGACGCGTGCCGCTGGGTATGCAGCGCGGCCATCATCCAGAACGCCTGCGCCATCGCCGGATCGGCACGTAATGCCGCTTCGTAGTGGATTTCGGCACCGTTGCGGTCGCCGAGGAAGAACAACAGGTTGCCCTTGAAGTACAACGAAGCGGCATGCCCCGGCGCAAGACGCAGGCCGCGCTCCACCAGGGTCAATGCCAGCGCGTGCTCGCCGATGTCGCTCAGCAGCACCGCCGCTTCGGCCAGTTGCTGCGGCGACATGGCCGAGAGCAACGACTGATCGCGCAACAGCGCGATCAGTCGCTCGTATTCGTTGAAATGGCGCAGGCGCCTGGCCAGTTCGAACGCCTGTGCCGGGCTCAACCGGGACATCGCGGCCAGCCTCATCGTCGCGGTCTTGGCCTCCGCATGGCGTCCCAGCACCAGAAGGGCGTGCGACAGGCCCAGATAGCCATCGGCCTGGTCCGGCGCCAGCGCCACGGCCTGCGCGAACGCGACCTCGGCACGATCGAACCGCCGCGCTGCGATCGCACTGCGGCCCTGGGCCAGCAACGCGCCGATCTGCTCATCGGAGCCGGTCATCATCTTCCTTCAGGATTGCCTGGGCGGTGACGCGCGCCGGCCCGGCCTCAGCCCGGAATCAAGGTCACGATGACGTGTTCGACGTAGGCCTCGAAGTCCTCGCGCGCCTGCTTGGGCTGGTGCAATTGCAGCGAAAGCTGCAGGAAGCCGACGTAGGCGGCATAGGCCAGGCGTGCGCGATGTTGCGCATCGGTCCGGCTGAGCCCGGCCTGGCGGAACGAGGCGATCAGATACTCCATGCGCCGCTGCGAGACCCGGTCGATCACCGGCCGCACCGCGGGATGATCGAGCGCCTTCAGCAACTCGCTGTAGATGATGTGCGGCTTGACCTCGTGCGCGACCAGTTGGAACAGCGCGCGCAGCCGCGTGCGCGGATCCGGCACCTCTTCCAGGCTGCCGAACACCTGCTGCTGCTCGACCAGTTCCCAGCGCTCCAGCGCGGCCTGCAGCAGCGCATCGCGCGAGGGGAAGTGCCAGTAGAAGCTGCCCTTGGTGACGCCCAGGCGCCGCGCCAGCGGCTCCACCGCCACCGCGCTGACGCCCTGTTCGGCGATCAGGTCCAGGGCGGCCTGCGCCCAGTCTTCGGCACTGAGCCGGTTGTTGCGGCCACCGCCGGAAGCGGCGCCGTCGTCGGAGGAAGGAGCGGGCGCGGTATTCATCCGTGGATTTAACCATACGGGGACGTCGGTTGCAGTATGTGGCCTTCACGAGGGCGGCGCAAATGCCCGGCAGCATTGGCTTTTCGCACCCATACTGCATCGTATTGACATGCCGCGCAGAGCAACCATACTATCTCGTATGGTTTCCGCTTCCGCCACCATCCCGCATGCCGCCTCGGCTACCCTCTCGGGTGCCGGCGAGCTGGCGCTGGCCGCGACCGTCACCGGTCCCGGCGAGGCCGGATCGGTGCTGTTCGCGCATGGCTTCGGCCAGACCAAGCATGCCTGGTCGGCGACCGCCGCGGCGCTGCAGGCGCACGGCTACCGCAGCGTCGCCTATGACGCGCGCGGCCATGGCGATTCGGCGCGCAACCCGGCGGACCTGCCCTATCGCGGCGAGCAATTCACCGACGACCTGATCGTGGTCGCTGGCGAGATGTCGCCGCCACCGGTGCTGGTCGCCGCCTCGATGGGCGGGCTGTTCGGGCTGATCGCCGAATCGCGCTGGCCGGGCCTGTTCCGCGCGATGGTGCTGGTGGATATCACCCCGCGCTGGCAGCCGGCCGGGGTCGAGCGCATCCTCGCCTTCATGACCGCGCACCCCCATGGCTTCGCCAGCCTGGACGAGGCCGGCGACGCGATCGCCGCCTACCTGCCGCAGCGCGCGCGCAAGTCGCCCGAGGCGCTGCGCAGCGTCCTGCGGCAACACCCCGACGGCCGCTGGTACTGGCACTGGGACCCGCGCCTGGTCGAAGAGCTGGCGCGCGACAGCGACCAGCACCAGGGAGCGATCGCGCAGGCCGCCGCACACGTGCAGTGCCCGCTGCTACTGATCAGCGGCGGCCGCAGCGATCTGGTCACGCCGCAGACCATCGAAGAGTTCCTGTCGCTGGTGCCGCATGCGCAGCATGCGCATCTGCCCGAAGCCACGCATATGCTGGCCGGCGACGACAACGCCGCATTTACCGCCACTGTGTTGCACTACCTGGACGCCCTGCCACCGGCCTGCGCCGGCGCATCGTCCGCCGTCACCGAGTACCTCCCCGGAGCACGCCCATGAGCATCATTGCCCCCTTCCTCGTGTTGTTGCTGGCCGGCGCGTTCGCCGCCTATCACCGCATGCGGCTCGCCGTCTGGGCCGCGTTGAGCGCCACGCTGCTGGTCGCGTGCTGGCTGCTCGGCGCCAACCACGTCGCCGCCATCGTCGCGGCCGTCGTGCTGGCGGTGGTCGCGATGCCGCTGCTGTTGCCGTTCGTGCGCAAGCCGCTGCTCACCGCGCCGATGCTGAAGGTGTTCCGCAAGGTGCTGCCGCCGCTGTCGCAGACCGAGCGCATCGCTCTGGAAACCGGCTCGGTCGGCTTCGAAGGCGAGCTGTTCACCGGCGACCCGGACTGGCAGAAGCTGCTGAACTATCCCAAGCCGCAGCTGACCGCCGAAGAGCAGGCCTTCCTCGATGGCCCGGTGGAAGAGCTGTGCCGGATGACCAACGACTGGGAAATCACCCACGTCCACGCCGACCTGCCGCCGGAGATCTGGAGCTTCATCAAGAAGAACAAGTTCTTCGGCATGATCATTCCGAAGGAATACGGCGGTTTGGGCTTCTCCGCGCTGGCCCACCACAAGGTGATCCAGAAGATCGCCTCGGTCTCCAGCGTGGTCAGTTCCACCGTCGGCGTGCCCAACTCGCTGGGCCCGGGCGAACTGCTGCTGCATTACGGCTCCAAGGAGCAGAAGGACTACTACCTGCCGCGTCTGGCGGTGGGCCAGGAAGTGCCCTGCTTCGGCCTGACCGGTCCGTTCGCCGGCTCCGATGCCACCTCGATCCCCGACTACGGCATCGTCTGCAAGGGCGAGTGGAACGGCGCCAACGTGCTCGGCGTCAAGCTGACCTTCGACAAGCGCTACATCACCCTGGCCCCGGTGGCGACCCTGGTCGGCCTGGCGTTCCGCATGTACGACCCGGAAGGCCTGATCGGCGACACCAAGGACATCGGCATCACCCTGGCGCTGCTGCCGCGCGAGACCCCGGGGGTCGAGATCGGCCGCCGCCACTTCCCGCTGAACTCGCCGTTCCAGAACGGCCCGATCCATGGCCGCGAAGTGTTCATCCCGCTGAGCCAGTTGATCGGCGGCGTGGAAATGGTCGGCAAGGGTTGGAACATGCTCAACGAGTGCCTGGCCGTCGGCCGCTCGATCACCCTGCCCTCCACCGCCAGCGGCGGCGCCAAGTTCGGCGCGGTCGTCACCGGCGCGTATGCGCGCATCCGCAAGCAGTTCGGCCTTTCGGTCGGCCGCTTCGAAGGCGTGGAAGAGGCGCTGGCGCGGATCGGCGGCAAGGCCTATGCGATCAGCGCGCTGTCGCAGGCCACCGCCGCGGCGGTGGACCGCGGCGACGTGCCGTCGGTGCCGTCGGCGATCGCCAAGTACCACTGCACCACGATGAGCCGCGAGGTCATCAGCGACGTGATGGACGTGGTCGGCGGCAAGGGCATCATCCTCGGCCCGCGCAACTTCGCCGGCCGCAGCTGGCAGGCCGCGCCGATCGCGATCACCGTGGAAGGCGCCAACATCATGACCCGCAGCCTGCTGATCTTCGGCCAGGGCGCGATCCTGTGCCATCCGTGGGTGATGAAGGAGATGAAGGCCGCCGGTAATCCGGATCACAAGGCCGGCGTCGACGAGTTCGACCGCAACCTGTTCGGCCACATCGGCTTCGCCATCTCCAACGCGGTGCGTTCGCTGTGGTTCGGCCTGACCGCCGCGCGCATCGGCGCCGCGCCGGGCGATGCCTACACCCGCCGCTACTTCCGCAAGCTGGACCGCTACTCGGCGAACCTGGCGCTGATGGCCGACGTGTCGATGCTGATGCTCGGCGGCAAGCTGAAGTTCAAGGAGTCGCTGTCCGGACGCCTGGGCGATGTGCTGAGCCACATCTACATGACCAGCGCCATGCTCAAGCGTTACCACGACGACGGCGCGCCGGCCACCGACCAGCCGCTGCTGGCCTGGGCCTTCCACGACAGCGTGCACAAGATCGAGCTGGCGCTGTCGGCGGCGCTGCGCAACTTCCCGATCCGTCCGGTCGGCTGGCTGATGTGGGCGCTGATCTTCCCGTGGGGCCGCCGCGCCGAAGCGCCGGGCGACCGCCTGGGCCACCGCGTCGCCGCGCTGCTGATGACGCCGAACGAAGCCCGCGATCGCCTGGGCCAGGGCGTGTTCCTGACCCCGTGCGAGAACAACCCCGGCGGCCGCATCGCCAGCTACCTGACCAAGGCGGTGCTGGCCGAGCCGGTGGAGCGCAAGTTCCTGAAGGCGCTCAAGAGCAAGGGCATCGAATCGCTGGACTTCGTCTCGCAGTTGGACGAGGCGGTGCGCCAAGGCGTGCTGTCGGCCGACGAGCGCCGTCAGCTGGAGGAGCTGCGCGAGATCACCATGGACACGATCAGCGTCGACGACTTCGACACCGACGAGCTGCGCTCGGCGAGCTACTACCAGCGTGCCGCGGCGGCGGCCGACGACGGGCATTCGCGCGAAGCGGCCTGATCGTCCTGGCCATGCGACACCCACGACGGCGGACTTCGGTCCGCCGTCGTGCGTTCGGGGGAACTGCAATGAGCCGACTGCTCTCGCTCTACCGCCGCATGCAAGGCTGGCCCGGGGGATCCTGGCTGTTCTCGCGTGCGGTGTGCTTCAAGGCGCCCTACTTCGCCAGCATCGCCCCGCGCATCACCGTCTTGGAGCCGGGCCGCTGCGAGGCGCGCATCGCGCACCGGCGGCGGGTCAGCAACCACATCGGCACGGTACACGCGATCGCCCTGTGCAACCTGGCGGAACTGGCCGGTGGAGTGATGGTCGACGCCAGCCTGCCGCCGTCGATGCGCTGGATCCCCAAGGGCATGCAGGTGGACTACCGCAGCAAGGCGCTCGGCCCGATGCATGCGGTGGCTACGCCGGACGTGGCGATCGTCGCCGCCGAGCGGGGTTACGACCTGCCGGTCAGCGTGGAGATCCGCGATACGCACGAGCACGTGGTGTGCTTCGCGCGCATCGCCATGTGGGTGTCGCCACGCGCGCCGGCCACGGCCTCGCCCTGATCGCAGCGTCGCGTGCGCGGTGCGCGGTACGTGGCTCAGTACGCCAGCAGCACGGCCGCGATCGCCAGCGCCGCCGGCAGCGCCTGCACGAACACGATGCGGCGGCTGACGCTCCAGCCGCCGTACAGGCCGGCCACGACCACGCAGCCGAGGAAGAACAGCATCACGTCGACCCGCTGCGCGACCAGGCCCCAGGCCAGGCCGGCGGCGAGGAAGCCGTTGTAGAGCCCCTGGTTGGCCGCCAGCACGCGCGTGGCCTGCGCCTTCTCCGGCGAATTGCGGAACACCTTCATGCCCAGCGGACGCGTCCACAGGACCATCTCCAGCACCAGGATGTACACGTGCAGCAGCGCGACCAAGCATACGAGAATCGAAGCCAGCAGGGTCATGCGCGCGTCCATTGGCAGGAAAGGATGCACAGCATAGCGGTTGCCGCGGCGGCCGGCACCACGGCGACGCGACCTGCTGGGCGCGGACTCAACGCGTCGCCGCTGTCTTCGCCGCAACTGGGGCGGTGCTTTCGACCGCACGCGCCAGGCGCCAGCCGATGGCGCCGGAAAGCGCCGCTGCCAACGCGGCCAACGCGGCGAAACCTTGCACTCCCACGCCCAGGCCGCGCAGGCCGATCATCGCCGACGAGACGGCCACGTCACCAGCACGCCACACCGCCGTATCCACCGCGTTCTTGCCTTGGTAGCGCAACTGCCGCGGCACCCGCGTATAAAGGGATTCGCGCGCGGGGCCGACCATGCCGTAGGTCAGCGAACGGGTGATCACCACCGGCAACACCACCCATGGCACGATCCACACTGCCAGCGCATAGGGATCGGGCGACAGCGCCGTGGTCACCAGCGCACCCACGCTGATCAACGCCCACAGCGCGATCACCATGCCGGCACCCTTCTTCATCAGCAGCCAGCGGGTCAGCGTGATCTGCACGGCGACCTGCAGCACATTGGTCAGCATGTCGATATTGGCGGCGAACTCTGTTCGATCGACCGCGTTGTGGAAGGTGGCCCCGGAGTAATCGGTCATCAGCGCGTAGCCGGCCGTGCCGATGCAATCGCCCAGCAGCATCAGCAGCGCCATCCCCCGCATGAACGGATTCGCCAGGATCTGTTTGAGACCGTCGAACATGCCGCCACCGACCGCCGCCTCGTGGCCGACGTCGTGGCGGCGCGCGCCATGCACCCGCGCCCAGCGCCCGAGCAGGATCACACATGCCAGCGCCACGCCCAACAGCGCCGCCGAGACCACCAGCAACGGCGCCACGCCGATCACCCCGACCAACCCACGGGTCAGCAGCGGGCCGGCTACCGCGCCGGCCGTACCGCCCAGGCCGATCAGCGGGAACAGCCGCCGCGCCTGCTCGTTGCTCCAGATGTCGGCCATGAAGCTCCAGAACACCGACACCACGAACAGGTTGAACACGCTGACCCAGACGAAGAACACGATGCCCAGCGCACGCGGACTGAGTCCGCCGTAGCCGCTGAATAGCGGCACGAAGCCGAACAGGCACAGCGCGAAGAACACGTATACCGCCGGGACCACGATCCGCCGCGGCCAAAGCGCCGCCATCCACGCGAACAGCGGGGTCAGCAGCAACGTGGCGACGAAGGTCGCCATGTAGAACCAAGGGAGCTGGGTCGAGCCGACAGCCGCGGCAAGTTGTTCGCGCACCGGCCGGATCACGTAGTACGCCGACAGCACGCAGAAGAAGTACACGAAGGACAGCAGCACTGCGCGCAGCTCGCCGGTGTGGACGCGCTTGTTTTCCGCTTGCATCGGCTCGCCGTTCGCCGCCTGGTTGCGCGCAAGGTATCCGATGCACTGCAACATCGCCAGCGCGGGCGCCGTGCGAGTCCCCGGGATATGCCGCGCCGCCGCACGCCACCACGCGCGCCGAGCATATGCTCTATCCCCGGCGACTAGCGTCGGCGCCAGGAACTCAGGGGACACCGCGGGTGTACGACTACATCATCATCGGCGCAGGCTCGGCCGGCTGCGTGCTCGCCAACCGCCTGAGCGAGGACCGCGACTGCAAGGTGCTGCTGATCGAGGCCGGGCCGCGCGACCGCAATCCCTTCATCCACATGCCCGCCGGCCTGGCGCGCCTGGCCAGCAACCGCCGCATCAACTGGAACTACCTGACCGAGGCCGAGCCGGCCTTGAACGACCGCCGCCTGTGGTGGCCGCGCGGCAAGGTGCTGGGCGGCTCCAGCTCGATCAACGCGATGTGCTACGTGCGCGGCGTGCCCGCCGACTACGACGACTGGGCGGCCGACGGCGCCGACGGCTGGGACTGGCGCGGCGTGCTGCCCTACTTCCGCCGCAGCGAATGCAACAGCCGCGGCGGCGATGCGCTGCACGGCGGCGACGGCCCGCTGCACGTCTCCGACCTGCGCTACCACAACCCGCTCTCGGACGTGTTCATCGCGGCCGCGCAGGAAGCGGGCTTCCCGCACAATCCCGATTTCAACGGCCCGCAGCAGCAAGGCGTGGGCCTTTACCAGGTCACCCAGAAGGACGGTGCACGCTGCTCGGCGGCGGTGGCCTACCTGGCGCCGGCGCGCGCGCGGGACAATCTGCAGGTGGTCACCGACGCGCTGGTGCTGCGCCTGCTGATCGAAGGTGGACGCGTGGTCGGCGTCGCCTATGCGCAGGACGGCCGCGAGGTGCAGGCGCGCGCCGCGCGCGAAGTGCTGCTCAGCGCCGGCGCGGTGAACTCGCCGCAGCTGCTGATGCTCTCGGGCATCGGCCCGGCCGATGCGCTGCGCCGCCACGGCATCGCGGTGCAACTGGACCAGCCGCAGGTCGGCGCCAACCTGCAGGATCACCTGGACGTGTGCACGCTGTACCGCACCCGCCCGGGGATCAGCTACGACCGTCGCAACCAGGCCAAGATCGCCTTCGACTATTTCCTGCGTGGACACCGCGGCGCCGGCAGCAGCAACATCGCCGAGGCCGGCGGCTTCATCCGCTCGCCGTTGGCGCCGGACGCGCGCGCCGACATCCAGTTGCACTTCGTGCCGGCCATGCTCGACGACCACGGCCGCAACCGCCTGCCCGGCGACGGCTTCACCCTGCACGCCTGCCACCTGCAGCCGCGCAGCCGCGGCCGCATCGCGCTCAACGACGCCGACCCGCGCACGCCGGCGCGGATCCAGGCCAACTATCTGAGCGATCCCGACGGCTTCGACCTGCGCATGCTGGTGGAATGCGCGCGCCTGGCGCGGCACATCCTGCAGCAGCCGGCGTTCGATGCATGGCGCGGCGCGCCGCTGCTGCCGGCACGCGAGGACCTGGACGAGGCCGGGCTGGTCGCCTTCATCCGCGCCAAGGCCGAAACCATCTACCACCCGATCGGCACCTGCCGGATGGGCCGCGATGCGCAGGCGGTGGTCGACCCGCAGCTGCGCCTGCGCGGTCTCGACGGCCTGCGCGTGGTCGACGCCTCGGTGATGCCGCGCCTGGTCAGCGGCAACACCAACGGCCCGACGATGATGATCGCCGAGCGTGCTGCGGATCTGATCCGTGGGCGGGCTGTGCTGCGGGAGGGGTGAGGCGGCGGCTGCGGGGGATGCACGACGCTGCGCGGAGGGGGGCGAGCGCACGAGTATCGCGGCGGTAGATCCGCTACTGGGCGACCTACCCTCACCCCAACCCCTCTCCCGGGGGGAGAGGGGCCAGGCAAAGCCGTGCGCGGCACGGCGATTGCATGTCCGTGGGCATCCGCCGCAGTCCCCGCCACCACTCCGCCGGCAGGCCTGCACAGCCCCGTCCGAGGCGGGAAATCCCCAGCAGGATCAAGGCGATGCCTATTCATCTTCTCCCAGTTTGTGCATTCGAGAAATCCGGCGCTAGAATCGTGGCCGGCAGCACCTCACAGGCCTCAGGCGCAATGACACAGAACAGCAGGCACCGGCTCCTTCGACCGGTGGCAACCGGGTTGCTGGGGGCATTGCTGCCCTTTGCGATGTCCTCCACCGCACAGACGCCGGCGCCCGCACAACCGCTGCCGCCGCCGCTGCACACCGAAGCCACGCGCTACACCTCGCCGACCCAGCCGCTGCCCTACCGCGCTTCGCTCACCCAGAGCCAGGTGCTGCCGCTGGCCAAGGACTTCGATGTCGCCGCGCTGGAGTCGGTGGCCGAACAGTTGACCTATGGCGAGCGCGTGCCCGGTCTGGCGATGGCCATCGTGCACAACGGCCAGGTGCTCAGCGCGCGCGGCTACGGCGTCACCGACGTCAACCGCCCCGAGCAGGTCGATGCGCACACCGTGTTCCGCCTGGCCTCGCTGTCCAAGGCGTTCGCCGGCACCATGGCCGGCCTGCTGGTCAACGACGGCACCCTGCGCTGGGACAGCAAGGTCGTCGACTACGTGCCCGGCTTCCAGCTCAGCGACCCGGTCGCCACGCGCCAGTTGAACGTCGCCGACCTGCTCAGTCACCGCGTCGGCCTCACCTACAACGCCTACGACCGCGACGTCGAATCCAACATCGACTACTACACGCTCAGCCACAAGCTGGCCTATGCGCCGCTGAAGTGCGCGCCGGGCGAGTGCTACGCCTACCAGAACGTCGCCTTCAGCCTGATCGGCGACGTGGTGTTCGCCGCGTCCGGCAGCTTCTACGAGCAGTCGGTGGAGCGGCGCATCTTCAAGCCGCTGGGCATGAACGACGCCAGCATGGGCCTGGCTGGCATCCAGGCCAGCCCGCGCTGGGCGCGCCCGCACGTGCGCAGCCGCAACGGCTGGGTCTCGCTGACGCCCAAGCCGACCTACTACCGCCTGGCGCCGGCCGCCGGCGTCAACGCCAGCATCAGCGACATGGCGCAGTGGTTGATCGCGCAGACCGGGCATCGTCCCGACGTGCTGCCGGAGCCGCTGCTGGCGACCCTGCACGCGCCGCTGATCCTCACCCCCGGCGAGATGCGCTCGGGCTGGCGCCGCGCCCGCGTCAACTCGGCCAGCTACGCGCTGGGTTGGCGCGTGTTCGACTACTCCGGCCACCAAGTGATCTTCCATGCCGGCGCGGTGCAGGGCTACCGCGGCCTGATCGCGCTGGTGCCGGAACGCGACCTCGGCGTGGCCATCCTGTGGAACGGCGAAAGCGGCCTGCCCTCGGGCCTGCTGCCGACCGTGCTCGACCGCGCCATCGGCCTGCCGGCGCAGCGCTGGCTGGACGTGGACACCGACTTCGGCAGCGACAACCTGATGGCCGAGCGTCCGGACCCGAAGGACAAGAAGGGCGCGTCCTCGTCCAAGTCGGTGGCCTCGCCGCACTGAGCGCGGCCTCCCGCAGCATCCTCGCAGAAGGCGGCGCAAGCCGCCTTTCTGCTGTCTGCAGCGCTGACCTGCGCCGCGTGTGCCCCTTCCCGGCTGGGACGCGGTGCCATTCCCGCAGCAACGACACGGCGCGGTCTCCGCCGCACTGACCGCGTGCTCGCGCAGCATCCTCGCGAACGGGCGCGCGAACCGCCTTTCTGCTGTCTACAGCGCTGACCTGCGCTGCGTGCGCCCTTCTTCCCGGCGCGGGGACGCAGTCCTGTCCCGGCTGCGGCGATGCACCGGAACGAGCGGGCCATAAAAGTGTGGCCGCAACGCCGACGTCATGCCTGGACGAACGATCGGCGACTGCGTCCCCCAGCGGCAGCAGGCGTTCGGAGCGCCCGCGTACGGCCGCGGTGAGGGTGGTGGCGCACCGCCGCTTCCAAGGTCGCGCACAGGGCGCACGCCGCGCCCTCTCGGCATTGTTCGCGATCCGGCATCTGGTGTCGCTGCACCCCGCATCGCCGCAGGCTGCCGTTGGCGTGCTGGCAACCCGGTGCACCATCGCCGACGTGCGCTGGGCAGCACGCGAGGCGCGACTGCAGGACACCTGCGATAACGACCGACGAGAAGCATCCTGCGGAAGTCGACTGTCGTGCAACCGCGACGCGCGAAGTGGTGGGTGCTTTCCGATGGCCCAATGCGTCGGGGCTGAAGCCCCTCCCACAGCCACCCGGCGAGCTCGCAAGCCACTGTGGGAGTCGCTTCAGCAGCGACGGGCATTCCAGACAAAGCCCGTCGTGGCTGAATCCGCTCCCACAGGGGTTTGCGGCGAACCCGCCGGGTGCACTGTGGGAGGGACTTCAGTCCCGACGACGGAGGGTGTCGGCCGGCTTTCGGCTTCGCCTGTCGCGGCTGCACCACAGTCGACTCCCACGGGACAGACTGCATCCGGCGGGAGTGTGGCGAAAGCAGGCGACCGGAGACTCCCCTCAGTCCACGGATACGCGGGGAACACCCGTGATGCGGAGTGGAGGCGGGCAAGGCGCGCTGACGCGCTGCAAGTGCCCATGCAACGTCTTGGCTGCATCGGCGAATGCCAGGCGTTCCGGCTGCTGTGGCTGCCCGGATCCCGACGGTCGGTCGATCCACGCCAGGGGCGATCCATTGCGCGCGATATGACGGCCTTTGCTGCCGCCTACCGTCGTGTCGTTGCCGGCGTAGCTGTCGCGTAAGTTCACGCCGACGATAACTGCCCGCGCCTCCCGGTACTCGCGCGGCTGCCCAGGCCGCACGTGCATGCCAGGGAGATCAGATGGATGCGTGGCCCTGCCCGCAGGCGCCGACCGTGGCACGGAGGCGACGCGGCTTGCCGCGTCGGTTGCCGATGCGACAGGCACAGGCGCGATGTCCACGTGGCAGCCTGGCAAGCAGGGCACAGGGAACGGGCAGCGTGGATCGGGAAGACGGACGCCGCGGGATCGTCGGACGAAGGCACCACGGGGGTACTCTCCGGTCGGGACTGAAGTGCCTCCCACAACCGGGACTGCGAGCACGCGCGGCAGGATGCCGCGCATAAAAAACTCCCTCCCCGCTGGGCACCGGGGAGAGAGTCTAGGAACAGCGATCGGGATGGATCAGATCAGCGGCGCGGGCGTGGCCGGCAGCGCGACCGGAGCGGCCTTCTTCTTGCGAGCGGCCGGCTTCTTCTTCGCCACGGTCTTCTTGGCGGTGGCCTTCTTCGCAGTTGCCTTCTTCGCGGCCGGCTTCTTGGCAGCCGACTTCTTCACCGTCTTCTTGGCAGCGGTCTTCTTGGTCGCAGCCTTCTTCGCGGTCTTCTTCACCGCCTTCTTGGCGACGGCCTTCTTCGCGGTCTTCTTGGTGGCGGCCTTCTTCGCCGTCTTCTTCACTGCCTTCTTGGCAACGGCCTTCTTGACCGCCTTCTTCACCTTGGCGACCTTCTTGGCCACCTTCTTGGCGACCTTCTTGACCGCCTTCTTTACCGAAACCTTCTTCGCTGCCGGCTTCTTGGCGGCAGTCTTCTTGACCGCCTTCTTAGCAGCCGGCTTTTTCGCAGCTTTTTTCGTCGCCATGGGATGGCTCCTCGTCAGTGAACTATGGATTGAAAATGCCCAGTTAAAGCAACCTCGCGGCGATGCTCCGCCTGCGGGAACCGCCGGCGCGCGCTGCGGGCCGGATCGGATACAGAAACACCCGTACCGGACGTCGATACGGGTGCGATGCCAGGGGAGACGTTGCGTTTCTCGGAGGGAAGCGACTCCAACTCCACCATCTTCGGGTTCCTGGCGGATGTCCAAGTTGTGCTTCGCGTTTTGATGTCGATCCGATTCACTCGCTTGCGCAGCAACGTCTGCTGGGCGAAACCTAATCACGGTTTTTTTTACTGTCAACACTTCTACGCAATTTTTTTTCCGATGGCGCGCGCGCCACCGACGCCGCATGCCGCACTGGCCGCCTTGCCGACGCCGCCGATCGCCGACGCCGACGCTGCGAGGAAAACGGCGCATGCAAAAAAAGCAGGGAAATTTCCGTGTTTTCTGCAACGACACACTGCCGCGATCGCCTTGCGGGCAGGCAGCGGCGAAGCGTCGACGGGAACCGCGGCGATGCACGCCAGCCTGTCCGCTAGCTGAAAAAAAAATTCGCGACCGCACGCGGTTCCGGCATCGCACAAGTGCAAATGCGCAAAAGTGCGCAAACTTTTTTGCGTCGTGCGGCGCTCACGACGCGCGCGATGCGTGCGTGCCGCGTCGCCGGGTGGTGCCACATCGCGCCACCGCGACACGACCTGCACGCACGTCGCCGACGCACCGCGACGCGCACGACTGCCCTCGCCCACCTCCATGCCAAGTCGCCAACGCGTCCTCCGGCGATGCCGTGCACGGTCGTGTCGACCGACGCAGCTCGCAGAGGTGATCGACTGGCGCCGGCACGCACCGCGCCGCCATGCATCGACGAAGCGAGCAGCGCGCACCGCATCGCCGATGCCCGCGCGTCGCCGACCCGCGTGGTGCCCCCATGCCGCGCCGCACCTGCGCCGCGTCGGAAAACCGGCGCCGGCCGACGCGCCGATCGTCGGCATCGGTCACCGCCAGACGCGACGGACACGCTGCGCTCGCGGTGCGCCCGGCGGCGAGCTCACATGGTCTTCGCAGCGACGCACCCAGCGACGCCGGCGACGCGCGTTCCGGGATCGCCATGCGGAGATGGCGCCTGCCGACGCGCGAACGCTGGCGACCGCGCCGAGCGCGCCCAAAAAGAAACCGGCCGCACTGGGCGGCCGGTTCGGGTATCGCGATGGGCGGTCGGCTCAGTGGCCGTCGTCCTCGAGCAGTTCGGCGTACTCGTCCGGCGACAGCAGTTCGTTCAACTGCTCGGCATCGTCCGCTTCCAGTACCAGGATCCAGCCTTCGCCGTAGGCGTCCTCGTTGATCGTTTCCGGCTTGTCGCTCAGCGCGGTGTTGACCTCGACGACCTTGCCGCTGAGCGGGCTGTACACGTCCGAGGCGGCCTTGACCGACTCGACCACGGCCACGCCGTTGCCGGCTTCGACGTGATCGCCGACGTTCGGCAGCTCGACGTAGACCAGGTCGCCGAGCAGGCCCTGGGCGTGGTCGGAGATGCCGATGGTCACGCGACCGTTACCTTCGACGCGGGCCCACTCGTGGGACTTGAGGAATTTGAGGTCGCCAGGGATCTCGCTCATGGGGCTGCTCCGGAAGAAGACGGTATCGAGGATGGGAGTCTAGTGTAGCGAACCGCGCGCTTGGGGACGAAGTCGCGCGCGGCGGACAGGACTCAGCCGAGCACGCCGGGCTGGACCTGGCCTTCGCGCACGAACGGGAACTTGACCACGCGCACCGGCACTTCCTTGCCGCGGATGTCCACGCGCACCGCACCCGGCTCGCCGGCCGGCACCCGTGCGAAGGCGATGGCCTTGCCCAGCGTCGGCGAGAAGGTGCCGGACAGGATCTCGCCGTCGCCGTTGGCGGTCAGCACCTTCTGCCCGTGGCGCAGCACGCCCTTCTCGTCCATCACCAGGCCGATCATCTGCCGCGGCGCGCCGCCGGCCTTCTGCGCTTCCAGCACAGCGCGGCCGATGAAGTCGCGGCCCTCGTCGAGGGTCACCGTCCAGGCCAGCGCGGCCTCGTAAGGCGAGACGCTGTCGTCCATGTCCTGACCGTAGAGGTTCATGCCCGCCTCCAGGCGCAGCGTATCGCGCGCGCCCAGGCCGGCCGGCTTCACCCCCGCACCGATCAGCGCCTCCCAGAACGCCGGCGCCTGCGCTTGCGGCAGCACGATCTCGAATCCGTCTTCGCCCGTGTAGCCGGTGCGCGCGACGAACAGCGGCACGCCCGCGTCCGAGGTCGCCTCGATCGCGGCGAAGCGACCGAGCTTCTGCGCCGCGGCACGATCCTGCTCGCGCAGCAGGCCGATCGCCTTGGCGCGCGCGTTCGGCCCCTGCACCGCGATCATCGCGAAGTCGTCGCGCTCGCGCACCTGCACGCCGAACGCCTGCGCCTGCTCGCCGATCCAGGCCAGATCCTTGGCGCGGGTGGCGGCGTTGACCACCAGGCGGAAGAACGCATCGGACATGTAATAGACGATCAGATCGTCGATCACCCCGCCCTGCGGGTTGAGCATGCAGGTGTACAGCGCCTTGCCCGGTACCTTCAGCTTGTCCACCGAATTGGCCAGCAGATGGCGCAGGAACGCGCGGACCTGCTCGCCGTGCAGATCGACCACGGTCATGTGGCTGACGTCGAACATGCCGGCGTCGCGGCGCACCTGGTGGTGCTCGTCGATCTGCGAGCCGTAGTGGATCGGCATGTCCCAGCCGCCGAAGTCGACCATCTTGGCGCCGAGGGCGCGGTGGCTGTCGTTGAGGATGGTCTTCTGGGTCATGGCGCGGGTCCGTGAGAAAAGTCCCCCATTATCGCTGGGGCGGAGCCGGGATTGGGGAATCGGGAATGGGGATTCGTCAGAGCGGCTTTCCTGGATCCGAAGGACTGGCGCTCGATCGCGCAGTGCCGTGGGAGCGGCTTCAGCGAAGGCCGGGATCGGGGAGTTGGGATTCGGGATTAGCAAGAGCGGGCGTCCTGAGCCGAAGGACGCGCGCTTGATCGCCGCTCCTACGCGCAGGAAGATTGGGAAGGTGGAGGTACCGCGCACTCGCGGCACCAATCCCCAATCCCGACTCCCCAATCCCGGCTTTCAAACCGCCTGGACCAGCAGCGTCATCCCGTCCACGCCGACGATGCGCACCGTGCTGCCGGCCGGCAGGTCGGGGCCGCCGACCACCCAGAAGGCATCGTCGACCTTGGCGCGACCGCGGCCGCCGTGGATCGGCTGATCCAGGGTCACCATGCGGCCGATCAATTGCTCGGCGCGGCGGTTGAGCAGCGGCTGGTCGCTGGTCCGGCCGCGGTTGCGGAACCAGGTGCGGTACACCTGGATCGAGACGAAGCTCAGCACCACGAACGCGCCGACCTGCAGCAGCAGGGAGATGTCCGGGAACACCAGCACGGCGAGGAACACCGCTGCGGCGGCGAAGCCCATCCACAGCATGAAGGCGCCCGGCGCCAGCGATTCGGCCGCGAACAGCAACAAGGTCAGGGCACCCCAGGCCACTACCTCAATGCGCATGGCTCAGACTCCGTTGCGCGGCGGCACGCGCGGCACTGCCGGCGGGGTGGCCTGCTTGTTCAGCGCCTCGCGCGCCAGTTCGGCGATGCCGGCGATCGAGCCGATGATGCCGCTGGACTCCATCGGCATCAGCACGAACTTCTGGTTCGGCGCGGTGGCCAGTTCCTTGAACGCCTCCACGTACTTCTGCGCGACGAAGTAGTTGATCGCCTGCACGTCGCCTTCGGCGATCGCCTTGGACACCATCGCCGTCGCCCGCGCTTCGGCCTCGGCCAGGCGCTCGCGCGCCTCGGCGTCGCGGAACGCGGCCTCCTTACGGCCTTCGGCCTCCAGCACCGCCGCCTGCTTCTCGCCGTCGGCGCGCAGGATCTCCGACTGCCGCGAGCCCTCCGCCTCGAGGATCTGCGCGCGCTTCTCGCGCTCGGCCTTCATCTGCCGGGCCATCGCATCGACCAGGTCGCGCGGCGGCTGGATATCGCGGATCTCGATGCGGGTGACCTTGATGCCCCACGGATTGGTGGCATGGTCGACCACGTTCAACAACTGCGCGTTGATGGTTTCGCGCTGGCTCAGCGATTCGTCCAGGTCCATCGAGCCGATCACGGTGCGGATGTTGGTCTGCACCAGCGCGATGGTGGCGATCTCCAGGTTGGAGACTTCATACGCGGCCTTGGCGGCGTCCAGCACCTGGAAGAACACCACGCCGTCCACGCGCACGACCGCGTTGTCCTTGGTGATGACGTCCTGGCTGGGCACGTCCAGCACCTGCTCCATCATGTTGACCTTACGCCCTACGCCGTACATCACCGGAATCAGGAAATGCAGGCCGGGCGACAGCGTGTGGGTGTAGCGGCCGAAGCACTCCACCGTCCACTGGTAGCCCTGCGGCACCATGCGCACGGCCTTGAACAGCAGGATCACGCCGGCGACCAGCAGGACCATGGCGAGGAAGAAGGAAGACGGCATCAGGTCGCTCCATTAACCAGAAAGAAATCGAATCCGCAGTATAGCCAGCGCACGTGCACGTGCCGGTCACCAGCGGATGCGGCCCAGCAGCATGTCCTTGAACATCACCCAGTCGCCGGCAAGCGAGTACAGCGGGTGCTTGAAGGTGGCGGGACGGTTCTTCTCGAACACGAAATGGCCGATCCAGGCGCAGCCGTAGCCGCAGACCGGCGCGACCCACAGCCAACGTGGCTGACCGGTGCACAGCGCCAGCAGCAGGCTCGCCAGCACGCCGAGGCTGCCGACGAAATGCAGCCGTCGCGACACCCGATGCCGGTGCTCGCTCAGATAGAACGGATAGAACTCGCGAAAACTGGAGAAGCGACGCATGCGATGGCCCTCCCGAGGCGACGCAGGCGTCCAGCATACGCCGGGAGCGCGGACATCGCGCGCTGCGCACGGATGCGACGCGCGGGTGTCATGCAGCCACAACGCGCACTTGGCGTGCTTTCCGATGATCCAATGGGTCGGGACTGAAGTCCCTCCCACCGTGCACCCACCGCATTCGCCGCAAGCGCCTATGGGAGCGGCCTCCGTCGTGCCGCGGTGCGACGAGGACGTGTATCGCGACCACGAGGCACCGCCCGTCGCGCCGTGACGTGTCCTGCGGAAGTCAACTGTCATGCAGCCACGACGCGCAACGTGGCGTGCTTTCCGATGAGCCAATGCGTCGGGACTGAAGTCCCTCCCACCGTGCACCCGCCGCATTCGCCGCAAGCGCCTGTGGGAGCGGCCTCAGCCCTGCCGCGGTGCGACGAGGACGTGTATCGCGACCACAGGGCACCGCCCATCACGCCGTGACGTGCCCTGCGGAGGCGCAACGGTCATGCAGCCACGACGCGCAACGTGGCGTGCTTTCCGATGAGCCAATGCGTCGGGACTGAAGTCCCTCCCACAGTGCACCCACCGCATTCGCCGCAAGCGCCTGTGGGAGCGGCCTCAGCCCTGCCGCGGCGCGAACATGATCACCGCCATGCCGGCCAGGCACAGGCCGGCGCCGAGCAGGTCCCAGCGCGTGGGGCGCATGCCCTGCACCGTCCACAGCCACAGCAAGGCGACGGCGACATAGACGCCGCCGTAGGCCGCATAGACGCGGCCGCTGGCGGCGGGATGCAGGGTCAGCAGCCAGACGAAGGCCGCCAGGCTGCCCGCGGCCGGCAACAGCAGCCAGGCGCTGCGCTGTTCGCGCAGCCACAGATAAGGCAGGTAGCAGCCGACGATTTCCGCCACGGCGGTCAGCACGAACAGCAGCAGGGTCTTCATCCGGCCGCGGCGCGCTCTTCGTCCTTGGCGCGCTGCCAATACGCCTCCTGCTGCGCCAGCGACAGGCCGTCGAGCGCGCCGCCGTCCTGCTGCGCCAGCCGCTCCATCGCGCGGAAGCGGCGCTCGAACTTGAGGTTGGCGTGGCGCAGCGCCGCACCGACATCGACCTTGGCATGCCGCGCCAGGTTGGCGCAGACGAACAGCAGGTCGCCGATCTCGTCCTGCAGGCGTGCCGGATCGACTGCGGCGCCATGCGCCAGTTCCGCGCGCACTTCCTCCAGCTCTTCCTGCACCTTGTCCAGCACCGGCGCGGGGCCGGGCCAGTCGAAGCCGACCCGCGCCGCACGCGACTGCAGCTTCAGCGCGCGCTGCCATTCCGGCAGGCCGCGGGCGATGCCGGCCAGTGCCGAGCCGTCGCGCTCGCCGGCGGCGGCGCGCTCGGCGCGTTTGATCTCTTCCCATTTCAGCGTCTGCTGTTCGGCATCGGCCACCTGACTGTCGCCGAACACGTGCGGGTGGCGGCGCACCATCTTGTCGCAGATCGCCGCGACCACGTCGTCGAAGCCGAACGCGCCCTGCTCGCGCGCCATCTGCGCATGGAACACCACCTGCAGCAGCAGGTCGCCGAGTTCGTCCTTCAGCCCGGCCAGGTCCTGGCGGTCGATCGCGTCGGCCACTTCGTAGGCCTCTTCGATCGTGTACGCGGCGATGCTGGCGAAGTCCTGCTCCAGGTCCCAGGGGCAGCCCTGCGCGGGATCGCGCAGGCGCGCCATGATGTCGAGCAGGGCGGGAAGATCGTAGCGAGTGGGGGTCACGGGCGGGTTCCGGTGCGACGGCACCGCTGCCGCCTGCCGCCTAGTGTGGCAGAGCGCGCGCCGTGCGGCGCGTGCTCGCTACGCGGCTCAGCCCAGCCAGTCGCGCCAGGGCAGCGCCGCATCGCCCAGCGCCACGAAGTCGCCGTTGAGCAGCGATTCGCGGCGGTTGTAGCGGAACGGCTTGCCGGTCGCGGCGGCCAGCAGCGCGCCGCCAGCGGCCTGCAGCACGCACTGCCCGGCGGCGGTGTCCCATTCGGAGGTCGGGCCGAAGCGCGGATACACGTCCAGGTCGCCATCGGCGATGCGGCAGAACTTCAGCGACGACCCCTGCGCGACCAGTTCGATCTCGCCCATGCGCTGCAGCAGCGCGTCGGTACGCGCGTCGCGGTGCGAGCGGCTCGCCGCCACCCGCAGCGGCGCCGTGGCCGGCCGCCGGGTGTTCAACGCGGTGTCGCGGAAGCCCTCGCGGCGGTACGCCTGCTCGCCACGCACCGCATGCCAGACGCGGCCATCGACCGGCGCCTGGACCACGCCGAACACCGGCGCGCCCTGGTGGATCAGCGCGATGTTGACGCTGAACTCACCGTTGCGCTTGACGAACTCGCGGGTGCCGTCGAGCGGGTCGACCAGCCAATAGGTGGTCCAGTGCTCGCGCACCTCCCACGGAATCTGCGCCGATTCCTCGGACAGCACCGGCAGGTCCGGGGTCAGCCGCTCCAGGCCTTCGACGATGATCTGGTGCGCGGCCAGATCGGCCTGGGTCAACGGGCTGGTATCGGCCTTGTGCTCCACCTCGAAGCCGGTGGCATAGACGGACATGATGGCCGCGGCGGCATCGATGGCGATGGCGATCACGGTTTCGCGCAAATCACTGGTGAGACGGATCATTCGGCGCGACCCAGCCACTCGCGGGCGATGAACAGCGCCGCCAGCGAACGCCCCTCGGAAAAATCTTCACGCAACATCAGTTGATCCAGTTCAGCCAGTTTCCAGGGCACCACTTCCAATTCCTCCGGCTCGTCGCCGGTCAGTCGTTCGGGATAGAGATCTTGTGCAAGCACCAGCCACGACTGGTGGCTCATGTAGGTCGGCGCCAGGGTCATCGCGCGCAGCACGCGCAACTGCCGCGCGCCGTAGCCGGCCTCTTCCTTGAGTTCGCGGTCGGCTGCCTGCAGCGGGGTCTCGCCGGCGTCGATGCGGCCCTTGACCAGCCCCAGTTCGTAGCGATGCACGCCGGCGGCGTATTCGCGCACCAGCAGCACGGTCTGCGCATCCAGCATCGGCACCACCACCACCGCGCCATGACCCGGCGCCTTCAGCCGGTGGAACACGCGGCGCTCGCCATTGCTGAACTCCAGGTCCAGCTCCTCGACCCGGCGCTCGGCGGCCGATTCGCTGCGCTCGCGCACGGCATGGATGACCGGCAATCGACGGGTCACGCCGGCACCCTGCGGCGCCGGACGGCGTCGATCGATAGAATGCGCGGAGCGAAGAACCTGTTCATGAGCGCGAAATGCTATCAGACCTGACCGCAGCACAGATGGCCGAGGCGTGGCGCACGCGTGATCTGGCCGTGCTCTGGCACCCGTGCACGCAGATGCGCGAGCACCCCGACACCCTGCCCCTGGTCCCGATCGCCCGTGGCGAAGGCGCCTGGCTGATCGACCACGGCGGCCGCCGTTACCTGGATGCGGTGAGCAGTTGGTGGACGAATCTGTTCGGCCACGGCGAGCCGCGCATCGCCGCGGCCATCGCCGCCCAGGCCACCCAGCTGGAGCAGGTGATGCTGGCCGGCTTCAGCCACGAACCGGCGGTACTGCTGGCCGAGCAGTTGCTGGCGCTGGCGCCGCGCCAGGAAGGGCGCGCACCGCTGGCCAAGGTGTTCTATGCCGACAACGGCTCGGCCGGCGTGGAAGTGGCGCTGAAGATGGCGTTCCACTATTTCCAGAACCGCGGCGAACCGGGGCGCACCCGCTTCGTCGCGCTGGAGAACGGCTATCACGGCGAGACCATCGGCGCACTGGCGGTCGGCGACATTCCGCTGTATCGGCGGGTGTACGCGCCACTGCTGGCGGAGGCCTTGTTCGCGCCCTCGCCCGACGCCTACCAGGCCGCGCCTGGGCAGAGCGCGCGCGAACGCGCCGATGCCGCCGCCGATGCGTTGGCCGACCTGTTCGACCGCCATCCCGGCGAGATCTGCGCGGTGATCCTGGAACCGCGCCTGCAGTGCGCCGGCGGCATGCGCATGCACGATCCGGCCTATCTGCGGCGGGCGCGCGAACTGTGCGACGCCAACGGCGCCTTCCTGATCGCCGACGAGATCGCCACCGGCTTCGGCCGCACCGGCACCCTGTTCGCCTGCGAGCAGGCCGGGGTGATGCCGGACCTGCTGTGCCTGTCCAAAGGCCTGACCGGCGGCTTCCTGCCGCTGTCGGCGGTGCTGGCCACCCAGCATCTGTACGACGCTTTCCTCGACGACAGCCGCGAACGCGCCTTCCTGCATTCGCACAGCTACACCGGCAACCCGCTGGCCTGCGCCGCGGCGCTGGCGTCGCTGCGGATCCTGCAGGAGGACGACGTGATCGCACGCAACCGCAGCACCGCCGAGACCATGCGCGCGCTGTCGGCGCCGTTCGCCGAGCATCCGCACGTGGCCGACGTGCGCCAGGCCGGCATGGTGGTGGCGTTCGAACTCACCCGCAACGGCGACAAGCGCACGCCCTTCCCCGCGTCCGCACGCGTCGGCCTGCACGCCTACCGTGCCGCGCTGCAACGCGGGGTGGTGCTGCGCCCGCTGGGCGACGTGCTGTACTGGATGCCGCCGTACTGCGTGGACGCCGAGCAGTTGACGCTACTGGCCGAGACCACGCTGGCGGCGATCGACGAGGCGATGGCATGCGCCTGACCCGCTGCCACGTGGAGCTGCCGCTGCACGCCGGCGCAGAGTTGAGCCTGCCGGAAGACGTCGCCAACCACCTGCTGCGCGTGCTGCGGCTGCGCGAGGGCGATCCTTGCGTGCTGTTCAACGGCGACGGCTGCGATTACCCCGCCGAACTGCTGCAGGCCGGCAAGCGCAACGCCAGCGTGCGCATCGGCGCGGCGCAGCCGGTCGACAACGAGTCGCCACTGGCGATCACCCTGCTGCAGGGCGTGGCGCGCGGCGAGAAGATGGACCTGATTCTGCAGAAGGCCACCGAGCTCGGCGTCGCCGCGATCGTGCCGGTCTGGGCCGAGCGCACCGAAGTGAAGCTGGATGCGGCGCGGGTGGACAAGCGCGTGGCGCACTGGCGCAGCGTGGTGATCTCGGCCTGCGAACAGTCCGGCCGCGCGCGCGTGCCGCAGCTGAGCGCGCCGCTGGCGCTGGCCGATGCGGCGCGCGCCGCGGCGGACAGCCCGTGCCGGTTGATCCTCGATCCGCAGGGCGAACACCGCCTGCGGTCGCTGGCCATCGGCGGCGCTGCGGCGACGATCGCGATCGGCCCGGAAGGCGGCTGGTCGCCGCGCGACCGCGCCACGCTGGAGGCCGCCGGCTTCGTCGGCCTGCGCCTGGGGCCGCGCATCCTGCGCACCGAAACCGCCGGCCTGGCCGCGATCGCGGCGCTGCAGGCGCACCACGGCGACCTGTGAGTTCAGGCAAGCGATGACGCTGTAGACAGCGGCGCCGCAACGCAGGCGCCGCAGGCATGGGACATATATATGTGTCGACGCGCTACGGCACGCCAGGCACGCCGCGCCGGCGTTGCGGGACGCCGCCCATCGGCGCGGCCATCGCCGCGCCGGGCCGCTCAGTGGCGCTGCTGCAGGAACCAGTTCGCCGCGCCGATCACCCCGAGCTGGCCGTGTTCGACCAGCTTTACCGGAATCTGCTCCAGCGCCGGACGCATCGCACCCTTGTTCAAGTAACGCTCGACGAAACTGCTGGCGGACAGGAATGCGCCGATCTGCGGCAGGAAGCCGCCGGCCAGGTAGACGCCGCCCTGCACGCCGTACAGCAGGGCCATGTCGCCGACCACGCTGCCGAGCAGGCCGCAGAAGGCGGACAGCGCTTCGTGCGCCAGCGGGTCGCCGCCGGCCAGCGCGGCCGCGGTGATGTCGCTCGGTGCGGCGAGCGCGGGCGTGGCGCCACGCAGCTCGCACAACGCGCGATAGAGATTGAGCAGGCCCGGGCCGGACAGGAAATGCTCCATCGGCACATAGGAGCGATCGCGCAACAGCCGCTGCGCCAGCGCCAGTTCCAGATCGTTGCCGATCGGCAGCGCGGCATGGCCGGCCTCGGTGGCCAGCACAATGGCGCCGCCCTGGGTCGGAATCCACACCGCGGCGCCGAGACCGGTGCCCGGACCGATCACCAGCGCAGGCCCGCGCTGCGCCTTGCGCGGCCCGGTCAGATGCAGCACTTCGCTGGCGTCCATCGACGCGGCCGCATACGCCACCGCTTCGAAATCGTTGACCAGATGCAGTGCCTTCATGCCCAGGCGCTCGCGAATTTCCGGCGGCGACAGCGTCCACGGCAGATTGGTGGTGATGACGCGACCATCTTCGAGCGCGTAACCGGCGCTGGCGATCACCCCACGGGTCGGCTTCGGCCCCTGCACCTGGCCCAGGAACTCGCCGATGATCTCGGCCAGACCGGGGTAATCGGCGCAGCGGTATTTGCGATAGTCCAGCACATCGACGGACGGCGCCGGGCCGGCACCGGCAGCGCGTGCGACCAGGCCGATCCGGACATGGGTTCCGCCGACATCGGCAGCAATGAAGGGCTCGGCGCGCGGCACGGCCGCTGCCACTGATGAACTGCTTGCGGACACATCTTCTCCCGTTGCGCCAGAGCAGGCGCACGCCGATTCGGCAGATTGATCGATCGAGTGTCGGACCACCTTGACAACGTTGTCAAGATGAATTTCACCGGTTTGTCGTTTTGTCTTCACCACTGCGACTTCGTCGGCCGGATCGCCCGGCCATTCGAGTGGTCGATCGCATGGCGCGTTGCATGGGTGAACATCCGTCGCAAAATTTCGCCGCATTGCACAAATTTCTGCCACACGCCCGGCCAACTGGCAGCGCCTGCCACACCAGGGCCTCGCGGCCAACGCAGGCCAGCTGCACCCATCCGCGGGCATGTTTTCTTTTGTAGACAAGCACCTAGCAGACGCGACGGAAGGGCCGCGAAAGCCTCCGGAAAGATGCCGCGGCGAGCCTTGCTTGCATTCGTCAAAACCACGTGAAACGGATGTTGACAACGCTGTCAGCGCTACGACAGACTCGGCTCACACAAGTTTTACAACTTCAAGACATGCCACGTTCAGGGGATTCAGACACAGCGACGCATCGCCGCTCCTCCCGCGCCAAGTGGCAGGACGCGCGCTGACGCTGCGACCGGCATCCCCGAACCGACGAAACCACGCCCCGAGCCGGGCCGGACGCAGCGGCGTCCGGATCAGGCAACAAGGTGCACTGCTGTATTGCTGGACTTGGTTGTTACCTGCAGGAACACAGGAAGGACTGGCGCCCTCGATGCCGCCGGTTGGCTACTTCCGCGTCAGCGACCGGACGACGCGCATCGAGATGCGATCCGCGCAGCGCCACCAGGCGCGGCGCCATCCACAAGGCCGGGCAGCGGCCAGCACGCCGGAACATCGGTTGGCACCTCATGCCCAAGTACTCACCCAGAGGTTTAGCCAATGAATAGCCGCACCACTACCTTAGCCCTCAGCATCATGGCCGCGCTGTACCTGTCCGGTAACGCCGCCGCGCAGGAAGCGCCCGCTTCCGCCACCGCGGATTCCAAGAACGTCCAGCAGCTGGATGCCATCACCGTCACCGGTTACCGCGCCTCGCTGGAGAAGAGCCAGTCGGTGAAGCGCTCGGCCAATTCCATCGTCGATGCGATCAGCGCCGAGGACATCGGCAAGTTCCCGGACACCAATGCCGCCGAGTCGCTGGCGCACCTGCCGGGCATCAGCGTGGACCGCCAGTTCGGCGAAGGCGAGAAGGTCAGCATCAACGGCACCGACCCGGCGCTGAACCGCGTGCTGCTCAATGGCCAGACCATCGCCTCGGGCGACTGGGGCGGCAACCCGACCGACACCAGCGGCCGCACCTTCAACTACACCCTGCTGTCGCCGGAAATCATCGGCCTGATGGAGGTCTACAAGACCCCGGAAGCCCGCATCGACGAAGGCTCGATCGGCGGCACCGTGATCGTGCACACCCGCAAGCCGCTGGACCTGCCGAAGAACACCATCCGCGGCTCGATCGGCTACAACTACAACGACCGTTCGGAAGAAGGCAATCCGCGCGGTTCGGCGCTGTGGAGCTGGAAGAACGACGACGAGACCTTCGGCGCGTTGATCTCCGCCACCCACGACAAGCAGGATCTGTCGCGCGCCGGCATCGAGTTCTTCGGCTACAACACCGGCGCCGGCATCCCGCCGACCGCTCGCATCTCCGGCGACGGCGGTAACGTCGCGACTGCCAAGATCCCGGTGGGCATCAATAGCGCCTTCTTCCAGCAGACCCGCGAGCGCAACGGCCTGCAGGGCGCGCTGCAGTGGAAGCCGAACGATCAGAACGAGTTCAACCTGACCGGCATCTACATCAAGGGCAAGTACAACAACTTCAGCGAATCGCGCTACGTCTGCCCGGGCTGCGGCGACCAGGACAAGATCACCAGCGCGACCGTGCAGAACGGCTACATCACCCAGGCCACGGTCACCGACGGCGCCGGCAACGGCAAGCAGCCGTATGCGCAGCTGGACACCAACTACCGCGAAAGCACCGTCACCACCAAGAGCCTGAACCTGCGGCACGACTTCTACGGCGACAAGTGGGTGTTCACCTCTCAGGTCGGCACCACCGAGGCCACCGGCGGCAAGAACCCCGAATACCTGATGAAGTTCCTGCTGAAGGACGGTGGCTACAACTTCGGTTACGACGGCAGCCACACCGACGTCAACTACGACAACGCCAGTGCCGCCAACTGGGGTCTGGTCGGTTCGCCGGCCGGCCTGGCGCCCGGTTCCACCGCCGCTTCGGCGATGCAGGCCGGCGGCATCTACTACGCCAAGAGCACGGACAAGGAGAAGTACTTCCAGTTCGACGCCGCCCGCGATCTGGACTGGGGCCCGCTGAACAAGCTGCAGCTCGGCTACAAGTACATCAATCACGACAACGGCGTCGACGCCCGCGGCAACCGCATCAACACCACCAATGCGATTTCGCTGACCGACTTCAGCCCCGGCACCACCCCGAGCGGTCTGTACGACGGCCTGGGCGCCAGCGGCGACCTGACCAACTGGCCGACCGCCAACCTCAACTCGGTGATCAGCTACCTGCGCGGGCAGCCGCAGGGTCCGTACAACCGCGACTACGGCTCCTCGTTCGACGTCAAGGAGATCACCAGCGACCTGTACGCGCAGCTGAACTTCGAGTCCGGCGCGTGGCGCGGCAACCTGGGCGTGCGTTATGTCGACACCAAGGACAAGTCGCTGTACTGGCAGAGCGCCGATGGCGGCGCCACCTACAACCAGACCCAGGTGAGCAAGCAGTACTACAAGCCGCTGCCGAGCTTCAACCTGGCCTACGATCTGGATACCGACAAGGTGCTGCGCTTCTCCGTGGCCAAGGTGATGGCACGTCCGCGCTACGGCGACCTGGCCGGCTCGTTCACCATCAACAGCAGCAACGGCAACCTGACCGCCAGCGGCGGCAACCCGGACCTGAAGCCCTACGAGTCGACCAACTACGATCTGGCCGCCGAGTGGTACTTCGCCCCGTCCAGCATGCTGTCGGCGGAACTGTTCTATCGCGACATCAGCTCGTACATCGTCACCACCACCTCGCAGCAGCAGCTGACCGATGCGGTGAGCGGCGTGAGCGGCCTGTTCACGGTGACCTCGCCGATCAACGCCTCCGACGCCAAGGTCAAGGGCGCCTCGCTGAACTACCAGCAGGCCTTCGGCTACGGCTTCGGTCTGCAGGCGAACTACACCTACGCCACCGCCGACGCCAGCACCGGCCTGAACCTGCCGTACCTGTCGAAGAACACCTACAACGTGATCCCCTACTGGGAAAACGGTCCGTGGATGGTGCGCCTGAACTACAGCTACCGCTCCAAGTACTTCACCCAGGTCGGCCGCCTGAACTCGCAGGTGTTCACCGACGAGTACAAGCAGCTGGATCTGACCGCCTCGTACGAGATCAACGACTGGATGAGCGTGAGCTTCAGCGCGACCAACCTGCTCGACTCGACGTACTACTGGTACAACGAGGTCAAGTACGCGCCGATCGGCATGTACAAGAACGGCCGCGGCTACCAGGCGCAGCTGAACTTCAAGTTCTGATGTAGCACCGGCGCGCCACCGTCCCTCCACGGTGGCGCGCTTTTTCGTGTCCGGCGCGGCGGCGCCGGCATCGTCTTCTGCAACAAGGAGTGCCGTTCCATGACGACCGAGACCCGCCCCCGTGCGGACCGATCCCGCCACGCCGGAGCCGCACGCCAGACCCTGGCCAGCGCGCTGGCCCTCATGCTCGCGCTGACGGCCCTGCCCGCCGGCGCCGCGGATGCGCCGTCGCCGACCGCGCCCACCGCCACCACCCTCAGTCCGGAACAGATCGACCAGCAGTGGCTGCAGGCCACCGCCAAGTACGCGCCCGAACGCGCGCGGCTGGTGCGCGAAGCCAACGATGGCGCGCGCGGCGGACCGTTCCGACCCGACTGGACCTCGCTCAAGCAGTACCGCTCGCCGTCCTGGTACGACAACGCCAAGTTCGGCATCTTCATCCATTGGGGCGTGTTCTCGGTGCCGGCCTTCGGCAACGAGTGGTATTCGCGCAACATGTACCAGCAGGGCAGCAAGGACTACCTGCACCATCGGGAAACCTACGGCCCGCAGTCGCGCTTCGGCTACAAGGACCTGATCCCGCTGTTCACCGCGCCCCAGTTCGATCCGCAGGCCTGGGCCGCGCTGTTCCGCGACGCCGGCGCCCGCTACGTGGTGCCGGTGGCCGAACACCACGACGGCTTCGCGATGTACGACTCGCAGCTGTCGGACTGGACCGCGGTCAAGATGGGTCCCAAGCGCGACGTGCTCGGCGAGCTGTCCAAGGCGATCCGCGCGCAGGGCCTGCATTTCGGCCTGTCCTCGCACCGCGCCGAGCACGACTGGTTCTTCGACGGCGGCCGCCAGTTCGACTCGGACGTCAACGACCCGCGCTACGCCGGCCTGTACGGCCCGGCGCAGGTGCGCCTGCCGGGCAAGGACGACGCCGACGTCACCAACGACTGGACCCCGGTGTCGCAGGCCTGGCTGGACGACTGGCTGGCGCGCACCACCGAACTGATCGACCGCTACGACCCGGACCTGATCTATTTCGACTGGTGGATCGCGCACCCGACCTTCCGCGGCACCCTGCCGACGATGCTCTCGTACTACTACAACCACGGCGCGGCCAAGGGCGGCGTGGTGGTGAACTACAAGCTCGGCGCCTTCCCCGAAGGTGCCGGCACGCTCGATATCGAGCGCGGCCAGCTCACCGGCATCCATCCCACGCACTGGCAGACCGACACCTCGGTCAGCAACGCCTCGTGGGGCTATGTCGAGAACGACACCTACAAGACGCCGACCTTCATCATCCACATGCTGGTGGACGTGGTCAGCAAGAACGGCAACCTGATGCTCAACATCGGCCCGCGCGCCGACGGTTCGATCCCGGACACCGAACGCACGATCCTGCTGTCGATCGGCCAGTGGCTCAAGACCAACGGCGAGGCGATCTACGACAGCACGCCGTGGCGCAGCTACGGCGAAGGCCCGACCGAAGTGGTCGGCGGCACCTTCCAGGACACCAAGACCAAGCCGTACACGCCCGAGGATTTCCGCTTCACCACCGGCCACGGCGCGCTGTACGCGATCGAGCTGGGCTGGCCGGCCGACGGCCAGGCACTGATCCGCTCGCTGAAGCCGGCCGATGGCGTGCGCGGCGTCACCCTGCTCGCCAGCGGCAAGCCGGTGCCGTTCGAGCAGCGCGCCGACGGCCTGCACCTGCGCCTGCCGGCCAAGCCGGTGGGCGAACACGCCTACGTATTCCGCATCGACCTGTCCTCCCCCACTCCGCCAACGGATCCCTCCCGATGATGAAGCGTTTCGCAGGGCTGCTGTTCGCCCTCGCCCTGGCCTGCGGGCCGGCCATGGCCAAGAACCCGACCGCGCTGTTCTATCTGATGAACACGCAGAAATCGACCAATTCGTTCCTGGCCCACCTCGACAAGATCGACGTGGTGGTGCCGACCTGGTACGGCGTGGACCAGAGCGGCCTGGTCAACGGCACCCCGAACATGTACCTGTACGAGATCGCCAAGCAGCACAAGCTGCGGGTGATGCCGATCCTGTCGATGACCGCCGGGCGCGAGGGCTTCCACAAGCTGCTGCACGACGAGGACGCCAAGCAGCGCATGATCCAGGCGCTGCTGATCCACGGCCGCAAGCATGGCTACTACGGCTTCCAGTTCGATTTCGAGAGCATCGCCTGGACCGACCGCGACGCCTACTCGCTGATGGTCAAGCAGACCGCCGAGGCGCTGCACAAGGCCGGCTTCAAGCTGTCGGTGGCGGTGGTGCCCAATGCCCCGGGCTATGCCGAAGGCGGCGCCTTCGCCAAGTGGATGTGGGAGTACTGGCGCGGCGCCTACGACCTCAAGGCGCTAAGCGCTTCGGCCGACCTGATCAGCCTGATGACCTACGACCAGCACACCCGCTGGACCACGCCCGGCCCGGTCGACGGCATGGTGTGGATGAAGAAGCACCTGGACTACGCGCTGACCCAGGTGCCGAAGGACAAGCTGTCGCTGGGCATCGCCACCTACGGCTACCGCTGGTACACCGGCAATCCGGTCAAGGCCGACGGCACCGAGGCCTCGAACATCACCGCCGACTACATCGACGCCGACGAATCGTTCCCGCTGGCGGAAGAGCAGCACGCCACCGTGCAATGGGACCCGGTGGAGCAGGAATCATGGTTCTACTTCTACCGCGACGACATGCGCGAATGGGTGTTCCGCCCGGATGCGCGCAGCTTCCGCGCCCGCTACGAGCTGACCAAGCAGTACGGTCTGGAAGGCTTCAGCTGCTGGGTGCTGGGCGCTGAAGATCCCAAGGTCTGGGACGAACTGCCGACCGCGGCGCGCTGAGCGGCCACACGACCGAGATGCGACACGGGGGACACGCGGCGCGCAGCGAACGCGCCGCGCTCACCCCAGGCTACCTCACAGCCTCTACGATACGCATCTCGATCGCTTGAGGTAGACCGATGACTGCAGTGGGTGCACACCCCCGATTGCCGCACCGCCCGATGCCCGCCACCGCGCGCATCGCGGCGGCCTCCCGCAACGCCTGGCTGGGGTTGTCCCTGCTCGCCTGTGGCAGCCTGCTCGGTGGCTGCGACCGCACTCCGCCGCCAGCGCCGGCGCCCGCGGCCAAGCCTGCCGCAGCGCCGCCGCCAGCCTCGAAACACGATGACGACGACGACAAGACGCCGCTGCCGTTGATCCCGGCGCCGGCCAAGGCCGAGCGCGACGGCGGCACCCTGACCATCGGCACCGGCGCCGTGCTGTCGGTGCCGCTCGACGATGCCGGCGCGCAGCGCGTGGCGCAGCAACTGTCGCAATTGCTGAGCAAGACCCGCGGCCTGTCGCTGGAGGTGCGTGCGGAGACCATCCCCGCCGACGGCAGCATCCGCCTGCAGCTCAACCCCAACACCGAGGTCGCGCAGGCCGAGGGCTACACGCTGGACGTGGACCCGCGCACCATGCTGATCCAGGCGCGCGAGGAGCGCGGCCTGTTCTACGGCGCGATCAGCGCCTGGCAGTTGATGACCCCGGACGCCGGCAAGGGCGAGGTGGACGTGCCGCAGGTGCACATCCGCGACTGGCCGCGCTTCGGCTGGCGCGGCGTGCTGCTCGACGTGGCGCGGCACTTCCACAGCCCCGACACGGTCAAGCGCCTGCTCGACGCGATGGCCCAGCACAAGCTCAACGTGCTGCACCTGCACCTGACCGACGACCAGGGCTGGCGCATCGAGATCAAGCGCTATCCCAAGCTCACCGAGATCGGCGCCTGGCGCACCCCGCCGGGCGCGGGCACCCATGGCCTGCCCGATCGCTACGGCGGCTTCTACACCCAGGACCAGATCCGCGACCTGGTGGCCTACGCCGCCGAACGCCACATCACCATCGTGCCGGAACTGGACATGCCCGGGCACGCGCAGGCGGCGGTGGCGGCGTACCCGGAACTGGTCGGGGTGACCCGGCAGCGGCCCAAGGTGTCGGTGGACTGGGGCGTCAATCCGTACCTGTTCAACACCAACGACAAGAGCATGACCTTCATCCGCGGCGTGCTGGATGAAGTGCTGCAGCTGTTCCCTTCGCCGTACATCCACATCGGCGGCGACGAAGCGGTCAAGGACCAGTGGGAACGCTCGCCGGCGGTGCGCGCGCAGATGCGCAAGCTCGGCATCAAGGATGCGCATGCGCTGCAGGGCTGGTTCAACCAGCAGCTGGCCGACTACCTGACCCAGCACCAGCGGCGCCTGATCGGCTGGGACGAGATCCTGGAAGGCGGGCTGCCGGCCAGTGCGTCGGTGATGTCCTGGCGCGGCGTGGACGGCGCGGTCGCCGCCGCCAAGCAAGGCCACGACGTGGTGCTGGCACCGGCCGGCTGGATGTACCTGGACAATCTGCAGAGCGCACGCAACGACGAGCCCAACGGCCGCCTGGCCACGCTGCCGCTGCAGAAGGTCTATGGCTTCGACCCGGTGCCGGCGGCGCTCAGCGCCGAGGAGAGCAAGCACGTGCTCGGCGTGCAAGCGGCGCTGTGGAGCGAGTACATCCCCTCCACCTGGCATATCGACCATGCGCTGTTCCCGCGACTGAGCGCGGTGGCCGAGGCGGGTTGGTCGCCGATGGCCGCACGCGACTGGAACGGCTTCCTGCAGCGCATGCCGGCGCAGCTGGACCGCTACCGCCTGCAGGGCATCGCCTACGGCGACGGCGCCTTCGCTCCGGACATCGCCGTGCAGGGCGGCGACAACGCCGCGCTGGACAGCGGGAAGGCCACCGTGGTGCTGGGCAACCAGGCCAAGTTCGGCAGCTTCCGCTACACCACCGACGGCAGCGAGCCCAAGGCCGACTCGCCGCGCTACACCGCGCCGTTCGCGGTGACCCTGCCGGTGACCGTGCGCGCGGCCACCTACGCCGAAGACGGCCGCCTGCTGGCCGCCCCGCGCAGCCGCATCCTCGACCGCGCCAACCTGCTCAGCCGCGATACCCAGGGCCTGGCCTCGTGCGAAGGCGGCGAGCTGGGCCTGCGCGTGCCGCTGCTGCCGGACCTGGCCGACCAGGACACGCCGGTGTTCAACATCGACCTGTTCACCAGTTGCTGGCGCTACGCCGACGCGCGCCTGGACGGCATCGACCGCATCCGCATCGACGCCGCCCGCCTGGCGCGCAACTACGGGCTGGCGCACGACCAGGCCAAGGTCAAGCGCTACCCGGCGCACAGCCCGCGCGGCGAGTTCGAAGTGCGGCTGGGCGACTGCAAGGGCAAGCTGCTGGCGCGGCTGCCGCTGCCGGCCGGCAAGACCCTGGGCGACCAGTTCGCGCTGGAAGCGCGGCTGCCCAAACAAAGCGGCGTGCACGACCTGTGCCTGCGCTCCACCGCGCCCATCGCCGGGCCGTACTACGCCATCGGCGCCGTCCATCTGATCGACACCGCGGCGCAGGCGCCCCCCGCCGCCGCGCACTGACCACGGAGACCCTCGCATGACCCAGCCGCCCCGCCGCCCCCGTTCCGCGTCGCGCACGCGCCTTCCTGCCCGCCTCGGGCTGCTGCTGGCGCTGGCCTTGCCGGCGCTGGGCCAGGCGGCGGCGCCGACGACGCTGTCGCTGCAACAGGGCTGGCAGGTGCGGCTGGCGCCGGGCGATGCCAATGCCAAGGCGCATCCGAAGGCCGCGCAATGGCTGCCGGCGCAGGTGCCGGGCACGGTGCAGACCGACCTGATCGCCGCCGGGGTGGTGCCGGATCCGTTCTATCGCGACAACGAAGCGCAGATCCAGTGGGCGGGTCTGAGCGACTGGCAGTACCAGACCCGATTCCAGGTCGACGCGGCCCTGCTGGCGCGCCCGCACCTGGAACTGGTGTTCGACGGGCTGGACACCTTCGCCGAGGTCTACCTCAACGGCAAGAGACTGCTCGCCGCCGACAACATGTTCCGGCAGTGGCGGGTCGACGCCAAACCGCTGCTCAAGCGCGGCGACAACGTGCTGGAAGTGCGCATCGCCTCGCCGATCAAGAAGATCCAGCCGTGGCTGTCCAAGCAGCCGTACGCGCTGCCCGGCGCCTACGACTCGGCGTTCGGCGACGAGCCGGTGGCGCGGCACAGCTCCACCTACGTGCGCAAGGCGCCGTACAACTTCGGCTGGGACTGGGGCCCGCGCATCGTCACCGCCGGCATCTGGCAGGGCGTGCGCCTGGAAGCCTGGGACGCGCTGCGCGTGGACGGCCTGCGCATCGCCCAGCAGCGCGTCGACGCCGACGCGGCGCAGTTGCTGGCGCAGTTGCAGGTGCAGGCCGGCCGCAGCGGCGAGGTGCAACTGGACCTGGACGTGCTCGGCCCCGACGGCCAGCGTGTCGGCCAGTTCAGCCAGCGCGCGGTCGTCGACCCGGGCGCCAACACCCTGACCGTGCCGGTACGCATCGCCAAGCCGCAGCGCTGGTTCCCGGCCGGCTACGGCCGCCAGGACCTGTACACGTTCAAGGCGCAGCTGCGCGATGCCGCGGGCGAGCGCTTCGAGGCACAGCGCGTCACCGGCCTGCGCAGCGTCGAGTTGCGCCGCGAGAAGGACCAGTGGGGCAAGAGCTTCGCCCTCGTGGTCAACGGCATCCCGGTGTTCGCCAAGGGCGCCAACCTGATTCCGTTCGACAGCTTCCCCACCCGCGTCGACGCCGCGCGCATGCGCGGCTTCCTGCAGTCCGCGCGCGACGCCAACATGAACATGCTGCGCATGTGGGGCGGCGGCCATTACCAGCCTGACAGCTTCTACGAGGATGCCGACCGCCTGGGCATCATGATCTGGCAGGACTTCATGTTCGGCGGCGCGATCCCGCCCTACGACGTCGCGTTCCGCGAGAACACCCGCGCCGAGGCCGAGGAGCAGGTGCGGCGCCTGGGCGATCACCCCAGCATCGTCATCTGGTGCGGCAACAACGAAGTGCAGACCGGCTGGGAGAACTGGGGCGACCGCATCAAGTTCAAGCAGTCGATCGACCCGGAAGAGCGCGAGCGCATCGTCCGCGGCATGACCACGCTGTTCGGCACGGTGCTGCGCGAGGCGGTACAGAAGTACGACAGCGACACCCCGTACTGGGCGACCTCGCCGGGTACCGATTTCGACGGCGCCGCCGACCAGCCCGACGACGGCGACATGCACTACTGGAAGGTCTGGGGCGGCCCGGCGCTGCCGGTCACCGAGTACCTCAACGTGACCCCGCGCTTCATGTCCGAATACGGCCTGCAGTCGTTCCCCGAGATGCGCACGATCCGCGCCTTCGCCGAACCCGGCGACCTGCAGCCGGAATCGCCGGTGATGCGCGCGCACCAGAAGTTCGACAAGGGCAACGGCAACCAGCGCCTGCTGCTGTACATCCGCCGTGCGTTCGGCGAGCCCAAGGACTTCGCCAGCTTCGTCTACCTGAGCCAGATCATGCAGGCCGAGGGCATCACCCTGGCCGCCGAACACCTGCGCGCCTCGCGGCCGCAATCGATGGGGTCGCTGTACTGGCAGCTCAACGACGTGTGGCCCGGCGCGTCTTGGTCGAGCCTGGACTACTTCGGCCGCTGGAAGGCGCTGCAGTACCACGCGCGCCGCTTCTACGCGCCGGAACTGATCGCCGCACTGCGCGACGACAAGGGCCAGACCACCGTGTCGCTGGTCTCCGACCGCACCACGCCGCTGGCCGCGCGCTGGCGCGTGCGGGTGATGGACCTGTCCGGCAAGGTGCTGAGCAAGACCGAGAAGCCGGTGACCCTGGCGCCGCTGTCCAGCGTGCGCGTGGGCAGCTTCAACGATGCGCAGTTGCTGCGCCGCGCCGATCCGCGCCGCAGCGTGGCGGTGTTCGAGCTGCTCGACGGCGAGCGCGTGCTGTCGCGCACCCTGGTGTACTTCGACGCGGCCAAGCGCCTGCAGTGGCCGCAGGCCGACATCCGCAGCGAGTTGCGTGCGGACGGCGACGGCTATGCGCTGACACTGAGCAGCGCCACCCTCGCCGCACAGGTGTGGCTGAGCTTCGGCGACCTCGACGTGACCCTGTCCGACAACGCCTTCGACCTGCTGCCGGGCGAGCCGCTGACCGTGCGCGTGCACAGCAGCGCCACCCTGGAGCAGGTGCGCGCGGCGCTGCAGGTGCGCGATCTGGGCGGAACGATGGCTGGCGCGCCGGCCGAACCGGCGGAGGCGAAGTGATGGGCAAGCCGATGTCGCGGGCGGGCGTCACCTTGTCGGAGGGACTTCAGTCGCGACGGGGCGTTACCGGTAAAGCGTCGGGACGGAAGTCCCTCCCACAAAGGCGCATCTACCTGGCGCTGTGTGCGATCGGCCTGCTCGCCGCCCCGCTCGCCCATGCCGACGAGGCCGAGGACCGCGCCGCCGCGCTGGTGGCGAAGATGACCCGAGCCGAGAAGATCGCGCAGGCGATGAACGCTGCGCCGGCGATCCCGCGCCTGGGCGTGCCGGCCTACGAGTGGTGGAGCGAGGGCCTGCACGGCATCGCCCGCAACGGCGAGGCCACGGTATTCCCGCAGGCGATCGGCCTGGCCGCGACCTGGAACGCCGAGCTGCTGCACGACGTCGGCACCGTCACCTCCACCGAGGCGCGGGCCAAGTTCAACCTCGCCGGCGGCCCCGGCAAGGACCATCCGCGCTACGCCGGGCTGACCATCTGGTCGCCCAACATCAACATCTTCCGCGACCCGCGCTGGGGCCGCGGCATGGAGACCTACGGCGAGGATCCCTACCTCACCGGACGGCTCGCGGTCGGCTTCATCCACGGCCTGCAGGGCGACGATCCGGCGCACCCGCGCACCATCGCCACGCCCAAGCACCTGGCCGTGCACAGCGGGCCGGAACCGGGCCGCCACGGTTTCGACGTGGACGTGTCGCCGCACGATTTCGAGGCGACCTACTCGCCGGCGTTCCGCGCCGCCATCGTCGACGGCCAGGCCGGCTCGGTGATGTGTGCGTATAACTCGCTACACGGCACACCCGCTTGCGCCGCCGACTGGCTGCTCGACGGCCGCGTGCGCGGCGACTGGGGCTTCAAGGGGTTCGTCGTGTCCGATTGCGATGCGATCGACGACATGACCCAGTTCCACTACTACCGCCCCGACAACGCCGGCTCGTCCGCGGCCGCGCTCAAGGCCGGGCACGATCTGAACTGCGGCACCGCCTACCGCGAGCTCGGCATCGCCTTCGACCGCGGCGAAGCCGACGAAGCCCTGCTCGACCGCTCGCTGGTGCGCCTGTTCGCCGCGCGCTACCGGCTCGGCGAACTACAGCCGCAGCGCAACGATCCGTATGCGCGGCTGGGCGCCAGGGACATCGACAGCGCCGCGCACCGCGCGCTGGCGCTGCAGGCCGCGCAGCAATCGCTGGTGCTGCTGAAGAACGCCAACGCCACCCTGCCGCTGCGCCCGGGCCTGCGCCTGGCCGTGCTCGGCCCCAACGCCGACGCGCTGGCCGCGCTGGAAGCCAATTACCAGGGCACCTCGGTGCAGCCGGTGACGCCGCTGCAAGGGCTGCGCACGCGCTTCGGTACCGCCCAGGTCGCCTATGCGCAGGGCGCGCCGCTGGCCGCCGGCGTGCCCGGCATGATCCCCGAGACCGCCCTGCGCAGCGACGGCAAGCCCGGGCTGCGCGGCGAGTACTTCGACAACCTGGACCTGGCCGGCACCCCGCGCGTGCAGCGCCAGGACCGCGTGGTCGGCTTCAACTGGGACCACGTGGCCCCGGCCAAGGGCGTGGACAAGGATCGCTACTCGGTGCGCTGGAGCGGCGAACTGCTGCCGCCAGGCCCGGGCGACTACACCCTGGCGGTGCGGGTGGCGCGCTGCTTCGACTGCGCCGGCCACGACCCGGTGCGCCTGTACATCGACGACCAGCTGGTGGTGGCCGGCAACGCCGAGGACAAGCACGTGCCGGCCGGCATGCACAACGCCGACGGCCGCAACGTCGAGACCGTGCTGCATTTCGACGACGCGCGGCCGCGGCGGATCCGCCTGGAGCTGGAACACCGCGGCCAGGATCAGGGCCTGCGCCTGGAGTGGCTGGCGCCGCCGGCGCTGCAGTTGGCCGAGGCCGAACGCGCGGTGGCACACGCCGACGCGGTGGCGGCCTTCGTCGGCCTGTCGCCGGACGTGGAAGGCGAGGAACTGCGCATCGACGTGCCCGGCTTCGACGGCGGCGACCGCAACGACCTGGCGCTGCCGGCCGCGCAGCAGGCGTTGCTGGAGCGGGCCAAGGCCAGCGGCAAGCCGCTGGTCGTGGTGCTGATGAGCGGCAGCGCGGTGGCGTTGAACTGGGCCAAGCAGCATGCCGACGCGATCATCGCCGCCTGGTATCCGGGCCAGTCCGGCGGCACCGCCATCGCCCAGGCGCTGGCCGGCGACATCAACCCCGGCGGGCGCCTGCCGGTGACCTTCTACCGCTCGACCAAGGATCTGCCGCCCTACGTCAGCTACGACATGAAGGGCCGCACGTATCGCTACTTCAAGGGCGAGCCGCTGTTCCCGTTCGGCTACGGGCTGAGCTACACCCAGTTCGCCTACGACGCGCCGCAGCTGTCGACCGCGACGCTGCAGGCCGGCCAGCCGCTGCAGGTGAGCACCACCGTGCGCAACACCGGCGCGCGCGCCGGCGACGAGGTGGTGCAGGTCTACCTGCAGTACCCGCAGCGCGCGCAGTCGCCGCTGCGCAGCCTGGTCGGCTTCCAGCGCGTGCACCTGCAGCCGGGCGAGGCGCGCACGCTGAGCTTCGCATTGGATGCGCGCCAACTCAGCGATGTCGACCGCAGCGGACAGCGCGCGGTCGAGGCCGGCGACTACCGGCTGTTCGTCGGGGGTGGTCAGCCGGGCACCGGCGCCCCCGGCGAGGACGCGGCGTTCTCGATCAGCGGGCGCATGGCCCTGCCGAAGTGAGCGGCGGGGCCGCCCACGGCCCCTGTCTACGAAATGCGCCAGCGCATGCGGCGGTGCAGCGTAACGGCCCGGCGCGCTGCCGCCGCCGGGCGCCATCCCCGCACGTTCCAGCGTCCTGCTAATTTATTTTTCACGACCTATTGACAGTCTTCCGGGACAGAGGTATCGATAACACGTCGGTGCCGCGCATCGACGATGCCAGACGCGCCGAACGCCGCAGCACTTGCGGCGTTTTCCAGGGCAGTTCCAGGGGTGATGTGCCATGTCATGCAGTCGTCGCAGCCAGGATCGATGCCTCGCCGGAGTTCCGGCGCCCTGCCTGTCGTCCGCGTTCCGCGCGGGCACGCATGGGGGCCGCTGCGCATGACCCGTCGCTACAAGCTGAGCGCGCTGCGTTCGCGCTCCAAGTGCATCGCCGGCTACTCGCCGCCACGCCACTGATCGCCATCTAACGGTCCGCCCAGCCGGCAGACGCCTCGCGTCGGTCGCCGTTCGCTCTGTCCTGTTCGCACGCCCTCCGGCGTGCGGTCCGAGCGTGCGCGCCTTCCGTCCACCGTGTCTGCCTTCCAGGAACGCAGCGGCGCGTCGCCTTCGGCGCGTGCCCGCACCGATCACGATCAGCGAGGTGTCACGTGGCAACCCATCCCCATTGCAAGCGCAAGGCGCTGTGCGCCGCCATCCTGGCCATCACCGGCCTTGCCGCCACCGCACCGGCGCTGGCCGGCACCGTGCAGGGCGAACTCAAGGAGCGCAGCAGCGGCAAGCCCGCCGCCCATGCGAAAGTGGCCATCGCCGGCACCGCGCTCAGCGCCGTCACCGACGCCCAGGGCCGCTTCGTCATCGCCGACGTGCCGGCCGGGCAGTACGCACTGCAACTGGACTACCCCGGTTTCAGCGCGCCGGAAACCACCGTGCAGGTCGCCGACAGCGGCGCCGCCACGGTGTCGATCGCGCTGGACGAGGCCAAGCAATTGCAGACCATCAGCGTGGCGGCCAACCGCTACGACGCCAGCACGCTGAAGATGAACTCCTCGAACACGGTGGACGTGCTCTCGGCCAACGATCTCGAGCACACCGCCGTACACAACGTCGCCGAGGCGCTGGGCCTGATCGCCGGCATCAACATCACCTACAGCGGCTCGGGCTACTTCGGCGGCGTCGACGGCGCCGCGCGCGGCGAAGGCATGTTCGCCTCGGTGCGCGGCCTGCCCTCCGAGTACAACGTCAACCTGATCGACGGCGTCACCGTCGCCCAGGGCATGCCGTACAGCCGCAGCGTGCAGTTGAGCCTGTTGCCGCCTTCCGGCCTGCAGACCATCGTCGCCAACAAGACCTCCACCGCCGACATGGACGGCGACGCGATCGGCGGCACCCTGGATTTCCGCACGCCCACCGCCTACGACTACAAGGACGCCACCAGCGGCAGCGTCACCGTCAGCGGCCGCGTCGAGAGCCGGGCGCGCGACTACGGCGGCGACGGCCTCGGCGGCGGCCTGGCCGGCGAGTTCCAGCACAAGTTCGGCGAGGAGCAGCAATTCGGTTTCTACGCCAGCGCCTATTACGACTACCGCACCTCGACCAACAGCGAAGTGGCCGCGGCCACCAGCGCGCTCAACGACGGCTCCTGGAAGTTCCTGCATGCCAATGCCGACGGCAGCAACGCCGCCGGCTACGCGCCGCAGGACAACCTGACCAGCACCGGCATGAACGTCGGCGTGGTCGCCGGCTGGGAACGCCGCTACGGCGGCAACGCCGCCTTCGACTGGAACGTGGACGACACCTTGTCGGTGTACGCACGCGCCACCTACGCCTACGCCAAGACCGACCAGGGCACCACCTTCGTGCAGTTGCTGCCGCAGGACGTCAGCTTCGTGCCGACCGCCACACCGGGCGTGTATTCGCCCAACATCAACCGCATCGCCGCGCGCTTCTGGTACGAGACCAACCCGGAAATCGCCGACCTGGCCACCTTCCAGGTGGGCGCGCGCAAGACCGCCGGCAACTGGACGCTGTCGCCGAACCTGTTCTACAGCTTCGGCGACAACGACCGCCCCGACCACATCGAGATCGACGGGCGCGAGGACAAGTTCAGCCAGGCCAATTTCGCCTACTCCGGCAGCAGCCTGATGCGCTACGGCAGCGGCGCCTTCCCCTACCCGCAGCTGACCCCGGCGCTGCTGGCGCAGGTCAACAACATCCCCTCGCTGTACGCCAGCAGCTACGGCGAATCGACCAAGATCTACTCCGGGCAGAAGAAGGGCGGCGCCAAGTTCGACGCGCGCTACGACTTCGCCGACGGCGCGCTGACCGCGCTGCAGTTCGGCGTGAAGTACAGCAAGAGCAGCCGCCACTACAGCAATCGCGACTGGTGGACCGGCCCGGTGCCCGACACCAGCACGCTCGGCGACCTGGGCATCTTCAACGGCGGCTACGCGGCGATCTTCCCCGGCAAGTACCACTGGGCCACGCCGCGGGTCAGCGAAGGCGCGGTGGCGCAGGTCATCGCCAACCACCTCACCGACGACGACCTGGATACCTGCGGCAGCGCGTTCTACGTCAACAACTGGAACTGCAACACCATGCGCGGTACCGAGGCGGTCAGCGCCGCGTACGCGATGGCGACCTTCTCCTTCGGCAGCCTGGAAGTGGTGCCGGGCGTGCGCTTCGAGCACACCAGCATCCACAACACCTTCTGGACCACGCCCACCGACAGCGACGGCAACCAGCAGGTGGGCTACTTCGCCGCCAACAGCACGCACTACGACCAGCCGCTGCCGAGCGTGTTCCTGACCTGGCGCCCGGACAGCGCCACCACCTACCGCGCCGCGCTGTGGACCAGCTATACGCGGCCGGCGTTCGTGCAGTTGGGCGGCGGCAGCCAGATCAACATCTCCAACGGCATCACCACCATCAGCCAGGGCAACCCGGACCTGAAGGCGATCACCTCGACCAACCTGGACCTGTCCGGCGAGTGGGCGACCGACCATGGCGGGTTCTTCTCGGTGGCCGGCTTCTACAAGCGTCTGCACCACTACATCTACGATGCGGGTTCCGGCCAGGCCAATTCGGGCACCAGTGGCAGCGGCACGGTGTTCTACCAGATGCCGACCAACGGCGGCGACGGTCGCGTCTACGGCGTGGAGGTCAGCGCGCGACAGCGTTTCCAGGATCTGCCGGCGCCGTTCGACGGGCTGGGCGTGAGCGCCAACGCCACGCGCCAGCATGCGCACGCCGATCTGGGCATGGTCGGCTTCGAAGACGAGCAGATGCAGTCGGCGCCGAACGCGATGGCCAATCTGGAGTTGTTCTACGAGCGCTCGAAGTTCTCGGTGAACCTGAGCTATCACTTCAGCAGTTCGTATCTGCTGAACTACGATTTCCTGCACCAGAACGCGCCGTGGGACGATCTGTGGGCGCGGCCGACGCGGCGGGTGGATCTGCATGCGGGCTATCGGTTCGACAATGGGGTGAATGTGGATCTGTCGATCTCCAATCTCACCAAGGAATACAGTTACTGGGGCCATGTGGGCCGGCACAATCTGGCGGTGTCGGACATCGTCGATGCCGGCATGATGACGTTGTTGACCGTCAAGTACGCGTTCTAGGGCGCGGCGGCGTGCGCACTGGGATGCCATGGCGGAGCGTTGCCAGGGTCTCTGCGGGAGCTTCTTCAGTCCCGACGGGACTTATCGACTTCGCCTCGGCCACGCTTTTTGTGGGAGGGACTTCAGTCCCGACGGGCTTTACCGATGCGGCCTGGACCAGGCTGCATCGGCAGCCCGTTCGAGCAGCGCGTGCCCCGCTTGCCGTAGGAGCGGCTTCAGTCGCGACAGGCTCTACCGAAACAGCCTGGACCATGGCTCTTGTGGGAGGGACTTCAGTCCCGACGGGCTTTACCGACGCTGCTTGGATCATGCGATCTCAGCAGCTCACACTAGCGGCACACACCGCCGCTCTTGTAGGAGCGGCTTCAGCCGCGACAGGCTTTCCCGACTCGCCTGGAACAACGCTTTTTGTGGGAGGGACTTCAGTCCCGACGCGCTTTACCGTTGTCGCTTGGGTTAGCCATCAAAAGCAACAGCTTTCGCCTGACGGCGAGTTACTTTTCTTTGCTTGTGCAAAGAAAAGTAACCAAAAGAAAGCACACCCCGCCGCAGCGCCCGCTGCGCGGGTCCGCTCCGCTAGCGGGATTTTCGGACGGGGCATCCTGCCCCGGCCGAAAACGGCGCACATCCTTGTGCGCCGCCCCCCTGCGGGGGGTTTTACCCGCCAGCTCCGCCGCTGCGGAGGGGACCCGGGAAGAGCAAAAGCTGAAGAGCAACAGCAACAACCAAGGCAACTGCAACTGCAACTGCAACTGCAACGATCCTCCTGGAGCGCGCATTGAAACGCCGCGCATTCTGTCGGTTCGGCTTGCTCGCACCATTGGGGTTGGCGGCGATGCCGATGCTGCACGCGGCGGTGCCGGCATTAGCGCCGGTGCCGGACGGGCGGCCGCACGCGTTCGGCTTCGCGCAAGGATGCTTCACGCTTGACGGGCAACCCTGGCAGATCCGCAGCGGGGAACTGCATCCGCTACGGATCGCGAAGGCGGATTGGTTGCATCGGATTCGCATGGCCAAGGCGATGGGGTTGAACACCATCGCGCTGTATCTGATGTGGAATGCGCTGGAAACGGCGCCGGGGCAGTTCGAACTGGACAGCGGCGAGCGCGATTTCGTCGGCTTCATCCGGCTGTGCCAGCAGGAGGGGCTGTGGGTGTATCTGCGCCCCGGGCCGTATGTGTGCGCGGAATGGACGCTGGGCGGGTTGCCGCCGTATCTGCTGCGCGAGGCGAACATCCGTCTGCGCGATCGCCACGATGCGCGGTACATGGCGGCGGTGGAGCGCTACATCGGGGCGATCGCGCCACGCATCGCGCCGTTGATGGCCAGTGCCGGTGGGCCGGTGCTGATGCTGCAGATCGAGAACGAATACTCGATGCATGGCCGCGACGTCGGCTATCTGCAGGCGCTGGCCGCGCTGTGGCGGGGGCATGGGGTCGACGGTCCGTTCTCGCTGGCCGAAGGGCTCAAGGATCTGCGGCGGCGCCATGCGATGCTGCCCGGCGCCGCGCTGGGGCTCGATGGTCCCGATCTGCACGATCTGCAGGCGGCCACGGCCTTCGCCGGGCAGGCGCCGGTGTGGGTGTCCGAGGGCTACCCCGGCTGGCTCACGCACTGGGGCGAGCCGAAGTTCGCGCGTCGCGACTATGCGCCGCTGCTGCGCCGCATCGCCGCCGCCGGTTATTCGTTCAATCTGTATGTCGTGCACGGCGGCACCAATTTCGGTCTCAGTGCCGGGGCCAATGCCGAGGACGACGGCTCGCAGTTCCAGCCGGCGCTGACCAGCTACGACTATGGCGCGCCCATCGACGAAGCCGGCCGTGCGACGCGGGCCTATTTCACGCTTCGCAGGATCATCGCCGCGCAAGCCGACACGCCACCGCCGCCGCTACCGGCCGCACCGCGGCGCGCGCAGTTCGCTACGGTGCAGGCCAGGCCCGTGGCCGCGCTGTGGGACAACCTCGGCCCTGCGCTGCAGACCGACACCCCCATCGACAACCAGCGCCTGCTGGGCCAGGACCAGGGCCTGGTGCTGTATCGGCGCCGGATCGGCGCGGGCCGGGCGTTGCACCTGGGACAGGTCCACGACTACGCGGTGGTGCATCTGGACGGGCGCGAACTCGACCACGTGTCGCGGGTGCGGCATCCGCGCCTGCACAGCGCGCTGCAGTTGCGCCTGCCCGATGCAGCGCAGGACACGCGCGAGCTGGAGGTGCTGGTCGACAGTTTCGGCCACATCAACTTCGGCCCGGCGCTGGGCGATCGCAAGGGCCTGCTCGGTCCGGTGCGGCTCGATGGCCAGGACCTGCACAGTTGGGAGGTGCGCGGGCTGGCGCTGGACACGGATCCGACACCGTCGCTGCGCCCGCTGCAGGCGCCGCCGCAGCGCCCGGGCCTGTTCTTCGCCACCGAATTCACCCTGGACCAGCCCGGCGACGTGCACCTGGACATGCGCGACTGGCGCAAGGGCTATCTGTGGGTCAACGGGCGCCTGCTCGGCCGCTACTGGGACATCGGCCCGCAGCAATGCCTGTACTGCCCCGGCGCCTGGCTCCGCGCCGGGGCCAACCAGGTGCTGATCCTCGATCTGCATCGCCTGCAACCGGGCCTGGTGCGCTGCGCCGACGCTCTCGTCCCCACGCCTGCAATGCAGCCCGTCGCTTCCCTTCCCTCCCCGCAGGATCGCGCATGCACATGACATCGCTCGCCGCACCCGTCGCGTCCTCCCCGTCCGCCGCGGACCAGGGCGCGCCGCCGCGCACGCTGGGGTTCTGGAGCGCGCTGTCGGCCAACCTGCTCAACATGATCGGCATCGGTCCGTTCATCACCATCCCGCTGGCGCTGTCGGCGCTGGCCGGGCCGGCGGTGCTGCTGGGCTGGGTGGTCGGGGCGCTGCTGTGCCTGTGCGATGGTCTGGTGTGGGCCGAACTGGGTTCGGCGATCCCGCGCTCGGGCGGGCCGTACCACTACCTGCGCGAGGCCTATGGCCGCGACCGCGCCGGGCGTCTGTTCGGTTTCCTTTACCTGTGGCAGACGCTGCTGACCGCGCCGCTGTCGGTGGCGGCGGCGGCAGTCGGCTGCGCGCAGTACCTGGCCTACCTGATGCCCGGGCTGAGCCACACCGCGCTCACCGGCATCGCCATGGCGCTGTGCCTGTTCAACACCGCGCTGCTGTACCGGCAGGTGAGCTCGGTGCAGCTGCTGTCGCTGCTGGTCAGCGCGGTGGTGATCGCCGCCTGCGTGTGGATCGTGCTCAGCGGCGCGCTGCATTTCGACATGGCACTGGCGCGCGAGTTCCTGCAGGCGCGGCCGGCGTCGCCGCACGGCTTCTGGCTGGGCTTCGGCGCGGTGGCGCTGATCGCGGTATACGACTACGGCGGCTACAACAACGTGTGCATGCTCGGCGGCGAGATCCGCAAGCCGCGCCGCACGATTCCGCGCGCGGTGCTGTGGTCGATCCCGATCGTGGCGGTGCTGTACCTGGGCTTGAACGTGACCCTGCTCGGCGTGCTGCCGTGGCAACAGGCGGCGCAGTCCAAGGCGGTGGTGGCCGACTTCATGCAGGCCATCTACGGCCCGGTGGGCAGCACCGTGGCGGTGGCGCTGATCGTGCTCGCCAGTTGGGGCTCGGCGCTGGTGGTACTGCTGGGCTATTCGCGGGTGCCGTATGCGGCGGCGGCGTCCGGCCAGTTCTTCGGCGTGTTCGCGCGGCTGCACCCGCGCGGGCGCTTCCCCACGGTGTCGCTGCTGTTCGTCGGCATCACCTCGGCGCTGGCCTGTCCGCTGTCGCTGGACGACCTGATCGCCACGCTGATGATCATCCAGATCCTGTTCCAGTTCCTGGCGCAATGCCTGGCGGTGGTGCTGCTGCGGCGGCAGCCGCGGCGCCGCGCGCGCTTCGCCATGCCGCTGTACCCGTGGCCGCTGCTGATCAGCGTCGGCGGCTGGCTGGCGCTGCTGGCCACCAGCCCGCTGCCGCGGCTGCTGGCGGCGGTACTGGCGCTGTGCGCGGGCACCGCGCTCTATCTCATCCAGGCCAAACGCGAGGCAGCATGGCCCTTCCAGCAATGAAAACCCACGACGTCGCGGTGGTCGGCGAGGTCTATCTCGACCACATCTTCAGCGGCTTCAGCACCTGGCCCGGGCCGGGCGAGGAAGCGATGGCGCGGCACTACCATCGCGACCTCGGTGGCGGCACCGTCAACACCGCCTGCGGGCTGGCGCGGCTCGGACGCAAGGTCACGCTGATCGGCGCGATCGGCGCCGGCGACCGCGACTGGTTCGCGCAGCGCCTGGGCGCGTTCGGCGTCGGCACCGAAGGCCTGGTCGACCACCCCGCCGGCACCGGCGTCACCGCCAGCGTGTCGCTGCACGACGACCGCTCGTTCTTCACCTACCCCGGCGCCAACGCCGAGCTGGAACCGCTGTTGGGCAGCGCGGCCGCACTGGAGGCCATGTGCGCCGCGCGCCACGTGCACTTCGCCCTGCCGCTGCCGGCGACGCTGGCGCGCACGCTGCTGCCTGTATTGCGCGCGGCCGGTTGCAGCACCTCGCTGGACGTGGGCTTCAACCCGGCCTGGCTGGCCGATCCGGACAACCACGCCACCTGCCGCGCGGTCGATCACTTCCTGCCCAACCAGAAGGAGGCGGCACTGGCCGGTTGCGCGGGCGACGACGCCGCGTCCTGCGCCGCCTGGGCGCAGGCGCTGGGGCTGGCGCAGGTGACGATCAAACTCGGCGGCGCCGGCGCCTGCATGGTGGATGCGGCCGGCGCGCGATTGGTTGCCGCGCCCGTCGTCGCCGTGCAGGACACCACCGGCGCCGGCGATGCCTTCGATGCCGGCTTCATCGATGCGCTGCTGGACCACCTTTCCCTCGACGCCTGCGCGCAGCGCGGCTGCCTGTGCGGCGCCGCCTGCTGCACCGCGCTCGGCGCGCTCGACGGCCTTCCCGATCCCCCACGTCTCAGGAGTCTCCATGAGCAGTTCCTTTCCCAACCGTAAACTCGCCCTGATCGGCGGCGGCGGCGTGCGTGCGCCGCTGGTGGTGTACGGCGTCAACGATTCCGCCGAAGCGCTCGGTGCGCGCGAGATCGTGCTCTACGATCCCGACCAGGATCGGCTGGCGCTGATGGTCGCGCTGGGCCGCGCGGTGGTCGCCGAGTTCGGCGGCGACCTGCAGGTCAACGCGGCCAGTTCGGCGGAAGCGGCGATCGACGGCGCGCACTTCGTGCTCAACAGCATCCGCATCGGCGGCATCCGCCAGCGCGCCACCGACGAGCACACCATCATCCGCCATGGCTACGCCGGGCAGGAGACCACCGGCCCCGGCGGCGTCGCCAAGGCGCTGCGCACGGTGCCGGTGGCGATCGAGCAGGCGCGGATGGTGGAGCGGCTCAGCCCCGACGCCTGGCTGGTCAGCTTCACCAACCCGGCCGGGCTGATCACCCAGGCCATCAGCCGCCACACCCGCGCGCGCGTGGTCGGCATCTGCGACACGCCGGTGGAGCTGTTCCACAACATCGCCCGCGCGCTCGGCGAGCCGCCCGCGGACGTGGACTGCGAGTACGTCGGCCTCAACCACCTGGGCTGGATCCGCGCGGTGCGCGTGCGCGGCGAGGACGTGCTCGACCGCATCCTGGCCGACGACGCGATCCTGCGCCAGCTGTACCTGGCGCCGCTGTTCGACTTCGACATGCTGCGCACGCTGCGGCTGATCCCCACCGAGTACCTGTACTTCTACTACGAGCGCAGTCGCGCCCTGGAGAACCAGCGCGCCAGCGGCGCCAGCCGCGGCAGCGAGATCGAGCGGCTCAACCACACCCTGATCGCCGACCTGCGCAGCCGCCTCAACGCCGGCGACGGCAGCGGCGCGGTGCAGACCTACGCCGCCTACCTGCAGCAGCGCTCCGGCTCCTACATGCGACTGGAGGCCGAGGCCGGCTCGGCCTTCGCCGACGACCTCGCGCCGCAGCCGGACCCGTTCCGCGCCAGCACCGGCTACCACCGCATCGCCGTGGACGTGATGAGCGCACTGACCGGCGCGCTGCCCGGGCGACACGTGGTCAACGTGCGCAACCAGGGCTGCATGCCGGAACTGGCCGACGACGACATCGTGGAGATCTCCTCCACCATCGAGCGCGACCGCATCACCCCGCTGCCGGCGCGGCCGCTGCCCGAGGCGATCCAGGGCCTGGTGCGCACGGTCAAGGCCTACGAGCACGCCGCCATCGACGCCGCGCTCAGCGGCAGCCACCTGGACGCCTGCAAGGCGATGCTGATCCACCCGGCCATTGGCGAGTGGAGCCCGTCGCGGCGGCTGCTGGAGGCCTTGTTCGGCCATGCCGGCAACGGCGACGACGACGGCGAGTGCGTGTGCTCGGGGCCGATGCACTGGCACGGCGCGCACCACCACCACTGAGCCGGCCGGTTGTGCGGTCGCAGGATGCATCGGACGGCCACACGTTGTAAGGTCGTCGTAAATTGGTCCGTCATAGGTACCATCAACCTGCCCTCCCGGCCGCGGCCGGCGCCTCCCCCGGTGCCGGCCCGTGCCGGGAGCGTTCGTCGATTCCACGGAGCGTTCCAGGCCATGCCCACCCGCCGCGACATCCTCCACTTCCTCGGCGCCAGCGCCGGCGCCGCGCTGCTGAGCGGGGCGCTGCCGGCCGCCGCCGCGGCATCGGCCTCCACCGCCCTGCCCAGCAAGCGGCCGCCGCCGGGCAAGCGCCGCTTCGTCAGCGCCGCGGTCGAGCGCCAGTTGCGCACGGTCAAGGCCGGCATCGCCGATCCGCGCCTGGCCTGGCTGTTCGAGAACTGCTACCCCAACACCCTCGACACCACCGTCGAGACCGGCACCCGCAACGGCAAGCCGGACACCTTCGTCATCACCGGCGACATCGAGGCGATGTGGCTGCGCGACTCCTCCGCGCAGGTGCATCCCTACGTGCCGCTGGCCAAGCGCGACCCGGCGCTGCGGCGCATGTTCCATGGGCTGATCCAGCGCCAGGCCGCCTGCATCCGCCTGGATCCCTACGCCAACGCCTTCCTGCCCGACGGCACCAGCCAGCGCCTGAAGTGGTCGGTGGCCGACATCACCGAGATGAAGCCCGGCGTCGGCGAGCGCAAATGGGAAGTGGATTCGCTGTGCTACCCGATCCGCCTGGCGCACGAGTACTGGCGCGCCAGCGGCGATACCGCGCCGTTCGACGACGACTGGCGCGACGCCATGCACGTGGTGGTGCGCACCTTCCGCGAGCAGCAGCGCCTGCACGGCCGTGGGCCGTACAGTTTTCAGCGGCCCTCGCCGCTGGCCACCGAAACCCTGGTGCTGGACGGCTACGGGCAGCCGACCCGGCCCAACGGCATGATCCACTCGATGTTCCGCCCGTCCGACGACGCCTGCCTGTACCCGCTGTTCGTCCCCGCCAACCTGTTCGCGGTGACCTCGCTGCGGCAACTGGCGACGATGAGCGAGGCGCTGCATCACGACGCCGCCTTCGCCGGCGAGTGCCGCGCCCTGGCCGACCAGGTCGAGACGGCCACCCGAAAGTTCGGGCAGATGCGCGACGCCGACGGTCAGCCGTTCTGGGCTTACGAGGTGGACGGCTACGGCAACCAGTTGTTCATCGACGACGCCAACGCGCCCGGCCTGCTGAGCCTGGCCTATCTGGGCTGCTGCGATCGCCGCGATCCCGTGTTCCTGCGCACCCGGCAACTGGCCTGGAGCGAGCGCAACCCGTACTTCTATCGCGGCCGCGCCGCCGACGGCGTGGGCAGCCCGCACAGCGGCCTGGGCACGATCTGGCCGATGTCGCTGATGCAGTACGCCCTGGCCAGCGACGACGACGCGCAGATCCGCCAGTGCCTGCAGTGGCTCAAGACCACCGACGCCGGCAGCGGCTTCATGCACGAAGCCTTCGACAAGGACAACCCGAGCACCTTCACCCGCGACTGGTTCGCCTGGGCCAACACCTTGTTCGGCGAACTGATCATCGACCTGCACCAACGCAAGCCGCAGTTGCTGAAGGCCTGACGCGATCACTGCATCTGTGGGAAGGACTTCAGTCCCGACGGGCCTGACCGACAACGCGTCGGGACGGAAGTCCTTCCCACAACAGCAAACACACCCCACCGCACCGCCGCACACCCCGAGGACAGCACCATGGCCACACGACGCGGTTTCCTGCAGGGCGCCATCGCCCTGGCCCTGTTCGGCAGCAGCGGCATCGCGCGCCTGGCGCAGGCACGCGCCGGCAGCTACGCGCTGCCGGCCGATGCGCGCGCCAAGGCCGAGCTCACCCGCAACGTCGACGTGTTCATCGGCACCGGCGGCCACGGCCATACCTTCCCCGGCGCCACGCTGCCGTTCGGCATGGTGCAACTGAGCCCGGACACCTACAACGCCGACTGGGACGCCTGCTCCGGCTACCACGCCGACGACGGCTCGATCATGGGCTTCTCGCACACCCACCTGTCCGGCACCGGCATCGGCGACATGCTCGATTTCCTGGTGGTGCCGGCCACCGGCCCGGTGAAGCTGCAGCCCGGCACGCGCGAGCACCCCGAGGCCGGCTACCGCTCGCGCTACGACCATGCCGACGAAGCCGCCTCGCCCGGCTACTACCGCGTGCGCCTGAAGGACAGCGGCGTGCATGCCGAACTCACCGCCACCGCGCGCGCCGGCCTGCACCGCTACCACTTCCCCAAGGGCAAGCCGGCGCACCTGCTGCTGGACCTGTGCCACGGCATGCAGGACAAGCCGGAGATCCCCGCCCGCGTCGAAGACGCGAGCCTGCGCCTGGTCGACGCGCAGACCGTCACCGGCGGCCGCCGCGTCTACCAGTGGGCCAAGGGCCGCTACATCTACTTCGCCATGCGCCTGTCGCGGCCGTTCGCCAGCGCGCAGCTGTATGCCGACGACCAACCGCTGGCCGCGAGCGCGCGCAGCGCCGACGGCAACCGGCTGAAGCTGGCCCTGCACTACCCGGATGCCGCCGACGCGCCGCTGCTGGTCAAGGTCGGCATCTCTGCGGTCAGCGCCGAGAACGCCCTGGCCAACCTCGACGCGGAACTGCCCGACTTCGACTTCGCCCGCGTGCATGCCGCCGCCGTCGCCGAATGGGAAAAGGAACTGGGCCGGGTGCGCATCGACAGCGACGACGAGGCGCAGCGCCGCATCTTCTACACCGCGCTGTACCACAGCCTGATCGCGCCGACCCTGTTCAGCGACACCGACGGCCGCTACCGCGGCATGGACCTGCAGGTGCACCAGGCGCCGGCCGGCTACCACAACTACAGCACCTACTCGCTGTGGGACACCTACCGCGCCCTGCATCCCTTGCTGACCCTGGTGCAGCCCGAGCGCGTGCCCGACCTGGTGCAGTGCCTGGTGCGCGGTGCCCACGAATGCCCGCAGGGCGTCGCCATCTGGCCGCTGCAGGGCGTGGAGACCGACTGCATGATCGGCTACCACTCCGCCGTGGTGCTGGCCGAAGCGCACGCCAAGGGCTTCACCGGCATCGACTGGAAAGCCGCCTACCCGGCCTGGCGCAAGCGCGCGATGGACGACGACGTGCACGGCCTGGCGCTGTACCGGACGATGGGCTACATCCCCTGCGACAAGGTCGACGAATCGGTCAGCCGCACCCTGGAATTCGCCTACGACGACTGGGCGGTGGCGCACCTGGCGCAGGCGGTCGGCGCCGACGACGACGCCAGGCACCTGCGCGAACGCTCCCGGCAGTACCGCAACGTGTTCAACCGCGAGAGTAACTTCGTGCAGCCGCGGCTGAGCGACGGCCAGTGGGCCACCCCGTTCGATCCGCGCGCGATGGGCCACAGCGCGCAGTGGCGCGACTTCACCGAGTCCAACGCCTGGCAGGCCACCTTCCTCAACCAGCACGACCTGTACGGCTACATGGACCTGTTCGGCGGCCGCGACCACTTCGTCGCCAAGCTCGACGAACTGTTCACCACCAGCTCCGAACTGCCGGCGGACGCGCCGCCGGACATCGACGGCATGGTCGGCCAGTACGCGCACGGCAACGAACCCAGCCACCACGTCGCCTACCTCTACGCCTACGCCGGGCAACCGTACAAGACCCAGGCGATGGTGCGGCGGCTGCTGCGCGAGCAGTACCACGACGCGCGCAACGGCTTGTCCGGCAACGAGGACTGCGGGCAGATGAGCGCCTGGTTCGTGCTCAGCGCACTGGGCCTGTACGCGGTGGACCCGGTCAGCGCCAACTACGTGCTGGGCAGCCCGCTGTTCAAGCGCGCCGAACTGGACGTGGGCAATGGCCGCACCCTGCGCATCGTCGCCCACGGCAACAGCCCGGCCAACGTCTATATCCAGAACGCCCGCTGGAACGGCAAGCCCTACACCCGCAGCTGGCTGCGCCACGCCGACCTCGCCGCCGGCGGCACGCTGGAACTGGAGATGGGACCCAAGCCCAACACCGCGTTCGGTGCGGGCAAGGACGATCTTCCGCCATCGTTTAGCTGACGGCCGGGAATCGGGATTGGGGAATCGGGATTGGTGGTTCCCCACATCCGCGCCTGTGCGTGACCCGATGCACGACGGCGCGCGCTCCGGTCGTCCTACTGTCGCACTCGCATCGCTTTTTTCGAGAATCCCCCATGCCGCGTAAGACCCTCGCCGCTCTCGCCCTCGCCCTGGCGTTCGCCCTGCCCGCCACCCACGTGCGCGCGGCCTACAGCGGCGCCGCCTGGCCCGCCTTCGCCACCCAGGGCGATCACTTCATCCGCGACGGCAAGCCGTACCAGGTCATTTCCGGCGCCATCCACTTCCAGCGCATCCCCCGCGCCTACTGGAAGGACCGCCTGCAGAAGGCGCGCGCGATGGGCCTGAACACGGTGGAGACCTACGTGTTCTGGAACCTGGTGGAACCGCGGCCGGGCCAGTTCGACTTCAGCGGCAACAACGACATCGCCGCCTTCGTCGACGAAGCCGCCGCGCAAGGCCTCAATGTGATCCTGCGCCCCGGCCCCTACGTGTGCGCCGAGTGGGAAGCCGGCGGCTATCCCGCCTGGCTGTTCGCCGAGCCCGGCATGCGCGTGCGCAGCCAGGACCCGCGCTTCCTCGCCGCCAGCCAGGCCTACCTGGACGCCCTCGCCGCCCAGGTCAAACCGCGGCTCAACGGCAACGGCGGCCCGATCGTCGCCGTGCAGGTGGAGAACGAATACGGCTCCTACGGCGACGACCACGCCTACATGCGCCGCAACCGCGCCATGTTCGTCCAGGCCGGCTTCGACAAGGCCCTGCTGTTCACCGCCGACGGCCCCGACGTGCTCGCCAACGGCACCCTGCCCGACACCCTCGCCGTGGTGAACTTCGCCCCCGGCGACGCCAAGAACGCCTTCGAGACCCTGGCCAAGTTCCGCCCCGGGCAACCGCAGATGGTCGGCGAATACTGGGCCGGCTGGTTCGACCAATGGGGCGAGAAGCACGCGGTCACCGATGCCGCCAAGCAGGCCAGCGAATTCGAATGGATCCTGCGCCAGGGCCACTCCGCCAACCTCTACATGTTCGTCGGCGGCACCAGCTTCGGCTTCATGAATGGCGCCAACTTCCAGAAGAACCCCAGCGACCACTACGCCCCGCAGACCACCAGCTACGACTACGACGCCGTGCTCGACGAAGCCGGCCGCCCCACCCCCAAGTTCACCCTGTTCCGCGACGCCATCCAGCGCGTCACCGGCATCGCGCCGCCGGCGCTGCCCCAGCCGATCCGCTTCGCCGAACTGCCGGCCACGCCGCTGCGCGAATCCGCCTCGCTCTGGGACAACCTGCCCGCCCCGGCCGCCACCACCGACACCCCGCAGCCGATGGAGCGCTACGGCCAGGCCTACGGCTACATCCTCTACCGCACCACCGTCACCGGCCCGCGCAAGGGCAGCCTGTACCTGGGCGACGTGCGCGACTACGCCCGCGTCTACGTCGACCGGAAACAGGCCGGCAGCGCCGAGCGCCGCCTGCAGCAAGTGGCGGTGGACGTGGACATCCCCGCCGGCCCCCACACCCTCGACGTGCTGGTGGAGAACACCGGCCGCATCAACTACGGCGCCCACCTGCCCGACGGCCACGCCGGCCTGGTCGACCCCGTGCTGCTCGACGGCAAGCCCCTCACCGGCTGGCAGACCTTCCCCCTGCCGATGGACGACCCGAGCAAGCTCACCGGCTGGACCACCGCCAAGGTCGACGGCCCCGCCTTCCACCGCGGCACGGTGAAGATCGGCACGCCTGCCGACACGTTCCTGGACATGCGTGCCTTCGGCAAAGGCTTCGCCTGGGCCAACGGCCACAACCTGGGAAGGCACTGGAATATCGGGCCGCAGCGGGCGTTGTATTTTCCGGCGCCTTGGCAGCGGAAGGGCGGGAATAGCGTGATTGTGTTTGATTTGGATAGCACGCCTGATGCGAGCGTGCGGGGAGTTACGGGGCAGGTTTGGAGTACGCCCAGTAACTGACTTATCCGCGGAGCGCGCCGCCCGGTAAATCCGGATGGCGCGGGGTCAAACAACTTGTCTACAAATTAAGGCCGCCGGCGGTTCGCCGAGCGGTCTTTAACTTGTGACGGCCGTCAACAAGTGGTAGCGTCGGCTTTAAGTGGGAACGCACTAGGGAAAGGCCGTGGAGTTAGACGCAGGGATTATGCGACAGCGGGAATGGCGAAATATTGAGTTTTGGACGCGTACTGCCCTGAAATGTAACGACGCGTCTGCGCTACACACCTGTTTTACACACCATTTTGTCGCCGAATAGTAGTTAGCCCGCATGACAAGATCACTATCGGCTGTCGGAATCATCCTTACTCTCGTATACATCATCGGCCTTTGCATTTTCTTCGAAGGGCGAGTAGCGGAGATCCGGGGTTTGGCGCCGAACAATGTCGGCGATTTTCTCGCTGGCGTATTCGGCCCAGTCGCTATTCTTTGGCTGATCCTTGGATATTTTCAACAGGGAGTCGAACTCAAGCAGAACACTAGAGCTCTTGAGCTCCAAGCCGAAGAACTTCGCAACTCGGTGGAACAGCAACGGGAGCTGGTGGAGATAACGCGTCGGCAGGTTGATGCGGAGCTAAGCGCCCTACATGCAGAACAGCAGCGGCAACGCGAGGCCGCTCAGCCCAAGTTCGTATTTCACGGCGCCGGAGGCATCATCAGCGGCGGCAAGGCAACCTACACATCTACTGTTAAGAACCTCGGCAATACGGCTACGGAGGTCACGATTTCAACGGGCATCCAGTTGCGCTCGCACTCTTTCGGCAGGATTTTCTCGTGGAGCCGAAACGAAGAGCGTCGGTTCGAGTGGTCTTACCTTACAGACCTTGCGGAAGAGCCGATGCAACTTACCGTATCGTACGTGGATGCAGCTGGAGTGCCTGGCACCCAAGCTTTTCAAGTCACGCCCAATCTCGCTCGCGACCACCACATGGTCGAGATCATGCCGATAGCGGGCTAACAATTCTTCCAAGCCGACGCCGCTTCGCGGCGCGGCTTAACTCAAGTGTTAGGCATCAGGATCCATTATGCCGATATCTGAAAGCAACAAGCACACTCTCCTGCTGATTGAAAACGTTCGTGAAGCGCGCCGCTTGCGCTCACTTGCAAGTCGTGCCGACCAAGCTAGCGTGGTCTCCAGCCACGACTCAGAAGTCCTGTGCAAAAGCAGCGTGGTCCTGCTGGTCGCGTGCTGGGAGGCGTTCGTGGAAGACCTCATTAACCACTCGCTCGATTACTTGGTGGCAAACACACCGAATCCTCAGGGGCTGCCGAAGATCGTCCTAGAGCGCGTTGGATCAACACACGCCGGAATCAAAGCCTGGGACTTAGCAGGCGATGGTTGGAAGCGCGCGCTCCGCGACAACCTTCAGACAGTACTCGCTACAACGACCGGCAAGTTCAACACGCCACGCACTGGACAGGTTGATGAGTTGTTTAAGAAGACTCTCGGCTTGGAAAGCATCTCCCGCGAATGGACCTGGGATGGCACAACGCAAGAAGAAGCCGGTGCTGCCCTTGATGACCTAATTGCGCTTCGTGGCGCCATTGCTCATAGAGTAAAGACTGCCAGCGAAGTGAGCGTCGAAGACGCACTCAATGCCGAGCGCCTTGTGTACAACCTCGCCGTCCGTTCTCACAACGCAGTCGTGGACTTTTTGAAGCAGCAAGTAGGCTCTAGTCCCTGGAAAAGACTTTCATATCGCAAGAAGGATGCGAATGCCTAACAATTCACCCAAGCCGACACCGCTTCGCGGTGCGAATAGAACGGGGTCAGGCTGACCTCCCAAGTGGAAACACGGCTCAAGCAAGACAGAGAGAACAGGGGGTCAGAGTACACTTTCCTCCAAGATGCTGCGCCAAAAACGAGGTTAGGTTGACTTCTTAAGTAAAAATAATCAGTTACGCGCTCCAAGCTAAGCTCAAGTACTTCGCAGGCATCATGCCCGCGTACCGCCCGCATAAAGCATCCGCTCAAAGATAAGTGAACATGACCCCGCCAGTCACACACGATCTTATCGCCGAATAGTAGTTAGGTCGCTTTTTATTGCTTCACTTCACACGGAGAGTAGAGCATGAGCAATAGTACGTATAACCTTATCCGAAACGCTATCGCAAATAAGCAAATCGTAGTGGCCACATACCAGGGCCACGTCCGAGAAATGTGCCCTCATGTGATCGGACGTAAGAACGGGAGAGAGCAAGCCCTGTTCTATCAATTCGGCGGTACGAGCAGCAGCGGCCCAATCATCCCAGACGCACCTAAGAATTGGCGCTGCATCCCCATAGAAGGCTTGTCTGCTGTAACTATCAAAGATGGACCGTGGATAACGGCAGCCAATCATTCCCGCCCTCAAACGTGCGTGGACGAGATTGACCTAGAAGTTGACCTCTAGTCAGCGGTCTAACAATTCATTCAAGCCGACGCCGCTTCGCGGCGCGGCTTAATTCAGGTGTTAGGTATCATGGACCCACTCAGCGCAGCCACAGCTTTCGCGAGCAATGGGGACATGTTAACTTTCTAAGTGAACCCGACCGGAAAACAGGGCTGGAAAACAGGGATCAGAGTGCACTTCCATCTTCAGTGCACTTCCATCTTTTTGTACTACCGATCTGACCTTCGGTGGCCGCCCGATTCGTGCAGGGCCGGCTCGACGGCCAAGCTGGCGTTCAATTGCCTCGCGGAAACGGTCGTTACCCAGCGGGTGTTGCCGTTGAGGAGAAACGGGGTCAGGTTGACCTCCTAATTGAAACTACCCCGTTACACGGTCCAGACCAAGAACCGATGCTTCGCAGACATAGGCCCGCATGCCCGCGCAAGGGTTCAACTCAATCGATAAGTGAACCTAAACCCCATCAGCCGCTCATACCGATACCATTTTTTCAGACGAGCCCAATTAGCTATTCACACCACAATGAGCTCCACCATATTTCTTCATTACTTCCATCAAGGCCGCGAAAGGGCTGTCCCGTTCAAGCAAGTCCTTATCTTCCTCATGAAGTACGGCACACCTGACGTTGGGCCCTACAGCAACGAGATAGTGTTCCCCGCCGAACAGATCGCAGATATAGCGAATATTGTGCGTGACGGAGATGAAGGCGCCCTTTGTATAGCATTCAACAGACCCATAATAAACGACCAATTTCGACAGCTTGTTTTTGAAGCAATGCAAAAATTCGGCTTCTCAGCATATGAAGATGCTTTTGATTGGGCGTACGTTCTTCCAGGGTCAGGCGGCGATGTTCCTCAAGCGCTGCTGGAAGAGTTATCGGATGGAGTTCGAGAGGTCCAAATCGCAGCGCAGTTGTGGCCCGACCATTACCTGGGTGACCTCTGATGGCGTTAGGCTCACTTAAAAGCTCATCTTCGCTGTACAGCATCGGCAGTTGACATCCCCAAAAACCAGTAGCACCGTCCCCTCCAAGGAGCGTAGAAACTCCTCTCATAGCGGCACCCACCTCCGTCAAACCGGTGGGTTTTTTTTTGTCTGTTCGCAGGCACACTCCGACGCGCTGTCTGCGTCGGGAGGGCGGCGAATACAACACCCTTCGGGGAAATAAGCCCGCCGTCTATGAGCGGTTTCTAACCTCCCGACATCCAGTCGCCGTTCGGCGCGGGTTCCTGTCTGCCAAGGAGGCTGTGCCATGCGTCAACCGTCACCCCGCCCCGCCACTCCCTGCAAGCGCAAGTCGCACAAGCATCGCCACTGCCCGCAGTAGACGATCGCCGAATCGTCGCCCATCCCCATGCTGACGCCCGAACAGGTCGCCGCCGCCAACGCCGCCGATCTTGCCCGCGCCTCGCGACCGCCCCGCCGCCCACGCCCGCCACAGCAGTGCACCGTCGGCTGCGGCCACTCCGCCAATGGCAAGCGCACGCCCGCACTACGCCTGGGCGGCCGCTGGATGGAAGAACTGGGCTTCACCATCGGCAGTACGCTGCGCGTGCAGGTGCGCGACGGCGAACTGGTGGTTAGCGTGGCCAGCAAGGGCTGACACGGCAGTCGCACACCACGCGTATCAAAAGATTGCTGAGATGGCGACCAACCACTTTGTTTCAAGACAGAGAAAATTGCACTTACCCCGTCAGCTTCCCTAGATCGACAACTACAGCTTCCCCGGGAACGCGGTCAGGTTGACTTCATAGCCATAGTCTCGCCTGGTCGATGGCAGTCTACGCGCTGGCTGGCCTGGGCAATGGCCAGATAGCTGCAGTTATCATGTATTCTGAATGACTATGGACGACGCCAAAAACCCGATCGCGTGCCCCAAGTGCTTGAGCAGTTCTCACATTCGCGAGAAGACGCTTCTCATTGGATCCGCAAGTCCGAGAAAAATTTTTGGGGACGGTGAGGAGCGAGTCGGGTATCGACGAAAAGATCAACTTGCCGTGGATGAATGCAAGAGCGAAAAGTTGCAACCAGAACCACTACAGCAGTTCGTGGCTGGATATTATTGTGGAGTCTGCGGAATTGGCTTCCTGCCCGACGATATTGTCGAAAGCTCAATCTGGCCCGCTCCCGTTTTGTTTCGAGAATAAGCACGGAAATCGGCCACTCACCGACCGACCCGAGGCCGCCTCCTTAACGCGCCACCCACATCGCATCCCAGCCACCGCATGATCGCGCTCCTGCTTCCCCTGCTGGTGCTCGCCGCCCTCGGCTTCGTCCTCAGCCTCATCGTCCACCTGATGGCGCTTGCCGGGTATGTGCCGCCAGGCGGCGAGGCCGTCTTCGCCATGCACTTCGGCGTCTTCATCGTCTGGTTGCCGACCGTGCTGCTTTCCCTGCGGCTCAACCACACCCTGAAATCCCGCCATAGCTGGAAGCGCTCGCTGGCGGGATCTCCACGCTGGATGCGCTACGCCACCTACGGCCTGTTCGCCTACGCCATCGTGAACTTCTTGATCGTCGCCCACCTGACGGGCGACCAACCGAAAGTGCAAGGCGTGACACCCACCCTGCTGCGCGGATTCTCCGGGCACTGGATATTCTTCTATGGCATGGCTTTTTCGATGCTGTACTCCCTCTACCGCAAGCCTTGGCTGCTCAGCGTTGCCAAGTGCCCGTCGGGCCACCACGTGGACCACGCGGATCGTTTCTGCTCGTCCTGCGGCGCTGCGCTTCCACAGCGCGATGCGGGCACCTGATTACGCGCCCGCGCCAGCAGCCTCCAAGCGATGACACCAGGCATCGCACCGCATGCTGTCGCGCGCCTGATTTCGCAACGCCCTGGACTTCGACCAGCACATCTGCATCCGGACAGGACATCCATGCACCTCACGCCCCAACAGTTGAACGAACTCTATCCCTACCTCTTCGGCTTCTGGGCCGCGATCGGGCTTGTGGCGCTGGCGTTCTTCAACTTCAACAAGAATGCGCCCCTGGAGCGGCGGGTCCTCATGGTTGGCAGCATTGCGACGAATGGACTGATGCTGGTCTTCTTCTGGGCGACCGGCGCCCCGCCCCTGTTCCTCGTCTTTGCGGCCGGCGTCATGGGCTACGGACTCTGGCAGACCATTCACTTGACGCGCTTCTGCAACGCCTGTGCCGCGCTCAACGCGCCACAAGGCCATCGGCAGGCGCGCACGGAATGCAGGAAGTGTGGCGCTGCGCTCGCGAAACCATGACGACACGCGGCGCGACTCCCATGACGATCCTGAAAGCCGCCCTCTGCTTCGCCCTGCTGTCGCCGATCGGCGCTCTGGCCAGTCCGCCGCACCCCAAGCTCCCGAAGAGCGCAACTGCATCCATCGCCCCGGTGCATCGGGCCGCGGCGCACCGCGATCTGCAGTCCCTGCGCAGGCTCATGGTGCAGGAGTTCGTCTGGAGCTTCGGTGGGGACGACGATGCGGACCAGGCCATCCAGAGCTGGCGCACATCGCCGTCCGAGTTGCGTACGCTTGTCAGGCTCACGGCGCACGCATGCGGATATGTCGACAAGAACCTGATTCAATGCCCAACGCACGCCGGTATCGAGCACCGCGCGGGCTTCTCCAACACGGACCAGGGCTGGCGCATGGTCTACTTCTTGGCGGGCGACTAGGCCATCAGGCCGAGCCGGCGCCGTTTCGTGGCGAAACTTACGCAAACACCAGGTAGCGCACGATGCCCCCATCCCCACTTTGCGAAGGCGAACCACTGCTGGTCTCGTTTCCCCTGTGTACGGTGGAAACCTCGATCTTCGACCTCGCTGAGCAACTAAACCTCCCTTTGCATCGCTGGGAGGAACCCGGTCTGGGTCCCACCCACGGATTCGGTTGCCGCCTGGACACAGGCCACTTCGTTGTCGTGGAGGAGCACGAGCACGCACGTGCGCAACTCGGCATTGGCGCTACCCTCTACGTCGAAGCCTCCCAGCTCATCGAGCGCGGTATCGACGCCGTATTGAGCGAAACGATTGCCGGATTGTCCGTCCCACGCCAAAGCGTGACGTGGGTGCAGACAGAAGACGCGGTGGAAGAAGCCAAGCGGGTGGTGCAATACGCAATCGAACGAAACGCAAAGCGAGAAAGCGGCAACTGACTTGCCCCGGCCCTGTCTTCCTTCGCCCGCCCGATTCAGATCGACAAACACAACTTCCCAAAATGCTTCCCCGCCGCCTGATGCGCAAACGCACCGGCGATGTCTGCCAGCGCGAAGGTCTGGTCGACCACCGGTTTGATGCCGGTGGCGTCGAGGGCGCGGACCATGTCGCGCTGGTGGCGGCGGCTGCCGACGATCAGGCCCTGCAGGGTCTGGTGGCGTTGCATCAGCGCCACGGTCGGCACCTGGCCGGCAATGCCGGTCAGCACGCCGATCAGGGCGATATGGCCGCCGATGCGGCAGGCGCGGATAGACTGGCCCAGCGTATCCGGTCCGCCCACTTCGATCACCACGTCGACGCCGCGGCCGTTGGTGTAGTCCAGCACCTTGGCCGCCCAGTCGGTGTCGCGGCGGTAGTTGATGGTGAAATCGGCGCCGAGTGCCTGCGCGCGTTCGAGCTTCTCGTCGGAGGACGAGGTGGCGATGACGGTGGCGCCCATGTGCTTGGCGAACTGCAGGGCGAAGATCGACACGCCGCCGGTGCCGAGCACCAGCACGGTGTCGCCGGCCTTCAGGTGCGCGTCCACCACCAGTGCGCGCCATGCGGTGAGCCCGGCGGTCGTCAACGTCGCCGCTTCGGCGTGGCTGTAGCCGCACGGGGCGTGCGTGAACCAGTGCGCAGGACGAACGACGTATTCGCGTGCATAGCCGTCGACGCCGTCGCCGGGCACGGTGGCGAAATCGGCGATGGTCGGGCCGCCATCCAGCCAGGTCGGGAAAAACGTCGAGACGACGGCGTCGCCCACGGCGAACTCGTCCACGCCCTCGCCCACCGCCTCGACCACGCCGGCGCCGTCGGACATCGGGATGCGGCCGTCGGCACTGGGCATGCGCCCGGTCACCACGCCCAGGTCGTGGAAGTTGAGCGAACTGGCATGCACGCGCACGCGGAGTTCGCCGGGGCCCGGCTGGCCGGGATCGGGCAGATCGACGAGGCGGAGGTTCTCGAGGCCAGCGGGCTGGCGCAGGGTGATGGCTTTCATGGGCACGACATCCTTAGCGGAAAAGTGGCGAGGGCAGCGCCGCATCAGTTGCAGCGAAACCGCATTGCAGGCATTGTCGGGATGCACTTCCTTCATCGCAAGAACGTACAATTTTCGCAGGTACTATCAATTTTGTAGGTACAACGACCATGCGTCTGAAACGTCTGGATGGCAAGAGCGGCTGCGCGGTCGAAGTCACGCTGTCGGTGATCGGCGGGGTGTGGAAGCCGGTGATCCTGTTCCACCTGCTCTCCGGCAAGAAGCGCTTCATGGAACTGACGCGTCTGGTTCCCAACGCCACGCAGCGCATGCTGACCCTGCAGTTGCGCGAGCTCGAGGAGGACGGCGTCATCGTGCGCCACGTCTATCCGCAGGTGCCGCCCAAGGTCGAATATGCGCTGACGCCGCTCGGCCACTCCCTCGCACCCGTGCTGATCAGTTTGCGCGAATGGGGCGAGTCGTATCGCACCCGCGAGCTGTCGCGCGCGCCGGCTGATGCCCCGGAGCGCGTGCGTGGTGTAGCGACGGCTACTTGATTCAGGCAAGCGCCGAAAGAAAACCGGCGCGCGCACCACGAGGCGACGGCAACGCGGCAGGAAGCACGACGTGGCGTCGCGGAACGTCGATGGTCGATAGCGACACCGCTGTAGATGCAAGATCCGGCGACGCTAGTGAGCTTCAATCGCGAAGGGAAGCCTATTTGCAGACGTCAGCGATCAACGAGGTCTCCCGACTACCGACCTTGGAAGGCGTCGGGACTGAGGTCACTCCCACAGGCGCACTGGCCAACACACCGCAAGTCCTGGGGAGCGGCCGCCACCGCGACGCGCATGAGCGGGATTGCCCGTTGCGGCTGAAGCCGCTCCTTCAAGCACAAAGGCGTGTCGCGCTGAGCCGTCGCAGAGCACGTCTTCAACGATGACCATCAAGCCCGCGTCGGCATGTTGTCCTTGAACGCCCGCAGCACCGCCGGCAATCTGGCTAGATTGTCGGCAACACCAGCCTGGGCGATCTTCTCAACCGAGCCTGCGGTCGTGCTTGCGCTCTGCGTCTGCATTGTTCCCGGGCAGGTCGCCTGCGCCAGCGTAGCCGGCAGCAGCGGCGCTGACACAGCATTCTCGAACGGCGTGCCTACCGAATGCGCCAAGCTTTTGTCGACGGACGTCATTGCCTGTCACGGCGCTTCGCCAATGCCCTTGGCATTGGGCACGGTGACGGCGTCGGTGACCTGGTTATTGACTGCTGTGGATAGGCCCTAGAACAGTCCTCGTCAGGCAGAAGACCGCATCGCTACCGCCGTCTTGCGACGGCGTTAGCGTGCATGGCCTACGGCTGCTTGAACGCGTTGAGCACGGTCAGCAGGCTGGTGAGGTTGTCGGAGACGCCGGTCTGCGCGACCTTCTCGGTGGCGCCGGCGGCGGCGGTCGAGTCGAGGCTGTAGATCCGCATGACGCCCTGGTTGGCCACTGCCTGCGCCAGGGTGTTCTGTTGCTGCTGCGCGGAGACAGCGTTCCCGAACAGGATACCCGTCGAGTGCGCCATGCTCTGGTAGATCGACGCCATCGCGAAGGCCGGCGCTTCGCCGATGACCTTGACGTTGGACTGGGTGACCGCATCGGTGATCTGGTCGTTGACCGCGGTGGGAAATGCCATGTGTTCGCTCCTGGGTTGGGGTACGGCCCACGCCGTACGATCTCTGAAAACGGGACAGTGCAGAACCTGTTAAACCGTGTGCGGCGTTTGTCTCGCCAGCCTCGCCGCAATGTGCGCGCGACGAGGGAACATCGGCCACGATGCGCCGCGACCTCGGCCGATGCGTGTTGCTACCGCTGCGGGATGTATCCCCTCGCGGCATCCGCTGCCATCCACTGCGATCCACCAGTACGGCCGGCGAACGAGCTACTGTCCGCGACGTGGCGCCAGGCTGGATCGCTGATGGCACGCAGCCATTTGCATCGCGCGCCGTGGCGCAAGGCCTTGGCCTACGCCGCAAAGCGCATCATGCGTGTTAGAAACACACTCCCGGTTCAGGCAGCGGGAGGCGGCGATGGTGCTCCCGGCTCCGCGGCCGGCGCATCCGCGATGAGCCCCTGCGCACGCGCCGCCTCGACCACTGCCTGCATCTGCTGGGCCAGGCTCGCGAACTCGCGCTCGAAGCACGCGCGCACTTCGGCCTGCACGAGATTGGCCAGGCGATCGGGGATCTGCGCCATCACCAGGTGATTGCTGCCGCCCTCGCCGCTCTGCGGCGGACGTAACTGGCCCGGTGGTAGCTGGTCTAGCGAACTGGCCGACTGGACCGCCTTGAGCACCGACGCTTCGCTGGCCGCGGTGGCGCCGTCCAGCGCGACTCTGCTGTTCTGCATCGTCTGCTGCATCTGCTGGATCAAGCCTTTCACGCGCTCGCGCTCGGCATCGATCAGCGACGGCGACGCACCGGCCGTTTCGGCGGCAGGCGCTACCGGCGGCGCGGACGATTCTGACGCGAAGCGCCGCAGTTGCTCCTGCTCGAGAGGAAGTAGCGGGCGACGCAACCAGCTCTCGGTGAGCTGGCGCAGCGTGGCGAAATCGGATGCTTGGTTGGCTTGCATGGTGCTCCCCTGCGTGAAGTGAAACCGGTGGTGCGAACGGCCTAGGACGCGGACTTGCGGCCGCGCACCATGTCCGCCTACTTGGCGATGCTCTGGTCGATCTTGTCGATGGGCAAGCCGGCGGAATCGGCCTCCAGCGCGCCAGCAGCGGCTGCGACCGCGGCGGCGGCACCGACCAGCACGTCGGTGGCCAGCACTCCCAGCGCATCCTCGGCGGCCTGCTCCGACTTGTTCTCGGCCAGGTTTTTGAGCAGCACGCTCTGGCTGGCCAGTGCCGTCTTGCTGACGCCGTCGAAATAGACCGCCGCCGATGGCGCGACCAGGCCCTGCGCCTGTCTGATCCGCATGTTCGAGCCGACCTCAACCTGCGACGGTGCATAGGCCATGGTTTCGGCATCGCTGCGCTGTACGCCCCGCACGACCGTGCTGTTGAGCGCGTCGCAGGCCGGCCCTGCCGCCTCGGGCTGCGCGAGCATGTGTGCGTCGAGCGTCTTCAGCATGGATGGCGGCGTTGGCGACACGGGCGGCGATGTGGCGGCTGCCGCGCCGGCCGGGTCGCCGAGCTCGCCACGATCGGCCGCTGTTGCAGCCGGTGTCGCGGCAGAGGCGCCGGTGGACGCGGCCGGTGGCATGGACACCGTCGCCGCTTCGGTGATCTGTGCATTGGCGCCGTTGGGAACTGTCATGGTTCGCTGCTGAGAGAGGAATGGCCGATGCCGTGAGCCCTGCGCATCGGATCAGGCGGCCGAAGCCGGTATCGCTACGTGCAACGACGAGCGTAGAAGCCGAGCGGGCCGGCACCATCGAGGAGGCAACGCCCCGAAACGGCGGCGACCAAGGCTGCGCTGCAGCGCACGACATAGCGACGACAGCCCCCAGCCCCCCTCAGATACTTTGCTTGTGCCACTCGACGTTGCAACGCACTCCTATCGTGATCGGCTGCAATGCGCAGTTCCTGCATAGCCCGCGCAGCAGACAGCAGGCTTTGTCCACATTAGTAGACATACTCCAGACAATCCTCGCACCTTGCATGCGGGCAATGGCAACACACCACATTCTGGCGGTAGCCACCGCTCGCTCCGGCGCACACCTTATGGCGTTCGGCCCGGACAACACGCGCTCCAAGCACCGAGGACGACGTCGCAAAAGGCTCCGGCTCCAGGTCCGCTCTTGCCGCTTGCGTCACGGCGCCCGCCAGACACGGGCATGCCTTGCAGAGTCTGGGGCGGACGCATGCATCGTCGACTGTTGATCACGAATCGCGAGGAGGGGCTACGCTCGCGCCGTATACCCTCCCCCCCGCCCCCTCTCCCGGGGGGGGGGGAGTGATCACTCCGACCACGCCGTCTCATTTTCCGGCGTTTTTTTGTCATGCGTGTCTCTCAGCCTGCTTTCTTACATACCAACCCCGA